>JBOIFK010000244.1:0-17395 GCA_050741585.1 Nitrosospira sp. | reverse complement strand
CCGATACACGCAAGCGCTATGACACGATGCAGTGGCTATTTTTCCAGGTAGCGCATATCGGCCCCATGTTTGGCCAGGCCAACCACTTCAACAGCCAGGCCAAGGATAATCTGTATGCCCGGGATCGCTACAACAATGAAACGCTGCGCTTGTACCGGGTGCTGGAAAACCGGCTGGGCAAAAGTCTGTGGCTCGGTTGCGACGAATACACGATCGCCGATATCGCGACCTACCCTTGGTGCAAGGGACACAAGGATCGCGGCGTCGATCGCGCTACTTTCCCCAATTTCATGCGCTGGTTCGAAGCCATGGAAGCGCGCCCGGCGGTACAACGCAACAATGCGATGGCGGCCGAAATCCGCGCGCGTATAAGTAAAGCAGCGGAGGGCCAGCCAACGATCAACATCTACGATACCAGGGATAACGCCGAACGGCTTATTCGCGGAACACGCGCTGAAACGCTAAAATGACGAAGGAGAATGCTTGCTTCATCAATGCCATCTCCAGCGGTTAAACTGAATAATTTCACTTGGCTCACATTATCTACCTATGGCTCAATACGTTCTCACCATGAATCGCGTGGGCAAAGTCGTCCCTCCCCGACGCACGATACTCAAGGACATCTCCCTCAGTTTCTTTCCCGGTGCAAAGATTGGGCTGCTTGGCCTGAACGGCTCAGGCAAATCCACGGTACTGAAAATCATGGCGGGGGTGGACAAGGATTTCGAAGGCGAGGTGACGGCGATGCCCAATCTCAATATCGGCTATCTCCCTCAGGAACCGCAACTCAATCCGGGGCAGAACGTGCGCGAGGCCGTGCAGGAAGGGCTGGGCGAAATATTCGGTGCCCAGCAAAAGCTGGAAGAAGTCTATGCGGCGTATGCCGAGCCGGATGCCGACTTTGACGCACTCGCTTCCGAACAGGTCCGGCTGGAGGCCATCCTCGCCACCAGTGGCGGGGATGGGGGTCAACAGATGGAAATTGCCGCCGATGCACTGCGCCTGCCCGAATGGGATGCCGTCATCAAAAATCTTTCCGGTGGTGAGAAACGTCGCGTGGCATTGTGCAGGCTGCTGCTGTCCAAGCCCGACATGCTATTGCTGGATGAACCCACCAACCATCTGGATGCCGAGTCAGTGGAATGGCTGGAGCAGTTCCTCACCCGCTTCCCCGGCACCGTGGTGGCGGTCACGCATGACCGTTATTTTCTCGACAACGCCGCCGAGTGGATTCTGGAGCTTGACCGTGGTCATGGTATTCCGTGGAAGGGCAACTACAGTTCCTGGCTGGAACAGAAGGAAAATCGCCTGAAGCATGAAGAGTCGACCGAATCCGCGCGCCAAAAGGCGCTGCACAAAGAACTCGAATGGGTACGGCAGAACCCCAAGGGACGTCAGGCGAAATCCAAAGCTCGTATCGCACGATTTGAAGAACTCAATTCGCAGGAATACCAGAAGCGCAACGAGACCCAGGAAATTTTTATTCCCGTGGCGGACAGGCTGGGAAACGAGGTCATCGAATTCAAGGCGGTGTCCAAGGCATACGGCGATCATCTGCTGATGGATAATTTAAGTTTTAACGTGCCGCCAGGAGCCATTGTCGGCATTATCGGTCCTAATGGGGCGGGAAAATCCACCCTCTTCCGCATGATCACAGGAAAGGAACAGCCGGATTCCGGCGAAATAAATATCGGCGCGACGGTTAAAGTATCGCATGTCGATCAATCGCGCGACGCACTGGAGAGCGACAAAACCGTGTTTGATACTATTGCGAACGGCCACGACATACTGACCGTGGGCAAATATGAAGCCCCCGCACGCGCTTATATTGGCCGCTTCAACTTCAGGGGCGCGGATCAGCAGAAGATTGTCGGCAATCTTTCCGGCGGCGAACGCGGGCGGCTTCATCTGGCCAAAATGCTCATCTCCGGCGGCAACGTATTGCTGCTGGACGAACCTTCCAACGATCTCGATGTAGAAACCTTGCGCGCATTGGAAGACGCATTGCTGGAATTTGCCGGCTGCGTACTCGTCATCTCGCACGACCGCTGGTTCCTCGATCGCATCGCCACCCACATCCTCGCATTTGAGGGCGATTCGGAAGCCACTTTCTACGCTGGCAATTATCAGGAATATGAAGCTGACAAGCGCAAGCGCCTAGGCGACGAAGGCGCGAAGCCGAAACGCATCAGGTATAAGCCGATTAACCGGTGATCTTCAGGGATGGATAGTGACCACCATCTACCCGCCGCCGTTTCCGCTAATAGCGACCCTCGCGCTTGGGACCCGTGCCGTTATACCCTTCATCTCTATCTTTGTCTTCCGTATATCTTTCGGTACCGTCGGTGCCATATCGGGAATTGTCCCGATTTTTGTCTGAATCCATCCTGCTTGTTGCCCGCTGTTTCTTTTTTTCTCCACCCTCGGGCCCACAGTCAGTGTCCCTGACGGCTGCGGAATCACCGGCAGCGATTGAATCGGACATATCGCATTCCCTCGCCTGGACGACTCCCATGCTGGTGACGCTTAAAATCAACCCACCCGCCAGCGCCAGCGATTTTACCGTTAGTATTGAAGGAAGTTTCATGCCTCTCTCCTGTTTTAGTTTATTCAGCGATACTGCTGAGATACAAATAATACACATTGCCGCCAAAAGATTGGTACGCTAACACACGGATAATCACCGTAGTACCCAAATAAACCCAGCCCGACGATATCTGCCGCAACCGACCCCCTACACGCCTAAGCAGCGAAGCCAAAACGAATCGGGTATGTTGATTGACGGGTAAACTTACCCGGTCAGCCCCACGGCCGGTCTCTTAATCAGCCCATACGCTGGGTGTATTCACATGCTCCGGTCGAAATCCAATACCGATGATCCGGGCGAGGATTTCGCGCAGAGGCGGAAACCGCGCCAGGAGCCGGATAAAGAGTGGTGGCGAAAGCGGGCCGCTATCGTGCAGTACGCGACTGATGACACGATTCTGGAGGAAGAGTTGAAGGTGCTGTGTCATGCGTGTCGGCCAGGCGCGACGCTGTTGGACCCGCCGCAGATCCTCCACGCGCACGCGGTCGTCGCGTAACGGTGCGGCCAGTAAATTCGATGTAGCGACTGCGTCCTGAATTGCGAGGTTGATGCCGACGCCTCCGACTGGGGACATCGCATGTGCCGCATCACCGATACAAAGAAGTCCCGGACGATACCACTGGCGCAGCCGATCGACGTGAACGGTGAGGAGCTTGATTCCCTCCCAATCTCGAAGTTCCATAACACGATCAACCAGAAAAGGCGCCAGTTCCACCAGGCGGTGACGAAATAATGGCAGCCCTCGCTCGCGAACCTGTGCATGTGACCCCTTCGGAATCACAAAGCCACACTGCCAGTACTCGCCACGATCCAACATGATAAAGATCCGGCCCATATCGAAACGCCCGACCGGGTCTTTCGGATCATCCGAACGCCGCGAAAGCCGGAACCACAATACATCCATGGGTACCCCAAACTCCTCAACCTGTAAATCCGCTCGTGCGCGCACAACAGAGTGCCGACCATCCGCTCCCACGATGAGACTGGCGCGCACGGCAAACGGACCGTCCGGCGTCGCTACCTGAAGCCCAACGACACGTCCCGCTTCCTCGATAAGTCCGGTCGCTTCAGCATTCATCCGCAACCTGAACGTCGGATAGCGCGCCGCCCGATCGGCAAGAAGGTTAAGGAAATCCCACTGAGGCATGAAAGCGATAAAGCGGCATCGGGTTTTCAGATAAGTGAAGTCCGCCACCGTCAGCGCCAATTCGCCGAACTGCGCATTGATCTGTGGTGCTTTTTGATGCGGCAATTTCAGCAGCGCTTCCAGAAGTCCCAATTCATGCATGATTTCCAGTGTCGAAGGATGGATCGTATCGCCCCGGAAATCCCGCAGAAAGTCCGCATGCTTTTCTAAAACCAATACCTCAATTCCAGCCCGAGCCAGCAGCAGCCCTAACATCATGCCAGCCGGACCACCTCCGGCGATGCAGCACCGTACTGACACCGTATCCATCTCTATCCTGGACGAGCAAGAAAACGGGAAACAGGTAAGACTACGCCGTGAAATCGAACTTAACAACCTGCTACGTCACCTTGAGGCAGGCGTCACCGGCAGTTTTTCAAGAGACAATGGCTTTTCGGTACGATTCTATGTAAATTGGGATTTTAACCAGGCAATGCTTGAACATAACTGGAATGTCCGGCAACCGTTTTCCTTGGGGTCATATTACCGCACTCGTGATCTGGATTACGATCTCCGGCGCAATTTACCTGTATTTTGACGCGCGCCAGAAACCGACAATTGCCGTCGCCAGTGTGGGCCTAACCGGCGGCGAAGTAACCATCCCGAGATCGCGGGACGGTCATTACTATGTGCGGGGCTCCATCAATGGTCAGCCCGTTGATTTCATGGTGGACACGGGCGCGAGTATCGTTTCTATTGGTCGGGGTATCGCGCAACGTACCGGCTTGCCGAGCGGTATGCCCACTAGTTTTTCGACTGCAAACGGTACGGTCATGGGCGAGGTTGTATCAGGGCAAACGATCGAAGCAGGAGGCATCGTGGTGAAGGGTCTCAGCGTAGGGGTTGGCATGGGAGGAGATCTGGCGCTGCTTGGACAAAACTTTCTCCGCAAGGTGGATGTGCTCCAGTCGGGCGATAAAATGGTGCTGCGAATCAGGATAAAATAGTTTCGACGATGTTCTGTTCAGAGCCCGAACCTTCGATAGGTCCGCTGCTCGATCAGGTCAGATCATTTGAAATTTCCTGGGTCCGCTAAGAACAGTTTCTCCCCATATCTGGTCAGCATCGGCTAACATATATGCACTGACCATGCTCGTTGAGCATGCTTAATATAATTTGGTCGAAATTTCCTAACCCGCTTTCCAAAATGGAATTCATGAAATCAGTTTTTTACAGCTTCCTGTTCGCGCTGACCTTTACGGCCTCTGCTGAAACATGCGCGTCCGACAAAGCATGCCCTGATTGCCCCGAATTAATATCCATCCCAGGCAATAAATTCGCTATCGGTAAATTCGCTGTGACTTTTGATGAATGGGACGCCTGCGTGGAGGGAGGGGGCTGTGGCGGATACCAACCCTCGGATAACGGCTGGGGGCGCGGCAACCGACCGGTGATCAATGTGAGCTGGAACGATGCGCAAGCTTACATTCAATGGCTGTCGCACAAAACGGGGAAAACTTACCGTCTGGCGAGCGAAAAAGAGTGGAAAATTGCCGCACGCGCCGGCACCACGACCGACTACTACTGGGGCAATGATGTCGGGCGTAAAAATGCGAACTGCGATGGTTGCGGTAGCGAATGGGACAATAGAAAAACGGCACCTGTCGGCAGCTTCGAGCCGAACGCCTTCGGCCTGCACGATATGATGGGGAATGTCTGGCAATGGACTGAAAGCTGCTGGAAAGACAATTGCGCAAAGCGCATGTTTTGCGGCGGCTCCTGGAATCACAGGCCGCAGGATATGCGTGCTAGCGCTTGCAACTACTTTGACACAACGAAGCGCATGCGTTATCTGGGGTTTCGCGTCGCCATGACACTTTCCTGAAATGTAGCTAAATGACGCCCTCTAATCCTCATGCCATAAAAATAGGCGGAGGAAACTTGAACTCTTATTATCTTTTATTTGATCACCTGTCAGACACAAAGGAAATCCGCCGGATAATCCTAGTTCGCCCGCCTTATTCTCGCCCCCAACAAAGATAACTTTTCCTCGATGCATTCATAGCCGCGATCAAGGTGATAGATGCGGTCAATGACGGTTTCACCCCTGGCGATCAGCCCCGCCAGTACCAGGCTGGCGGAGGCGCGAAGGTCGGTCGCCATCACGCTGGCGCCGTCCAGGCTCGCTACGCCGCACACCACGGCCGTGTTGCCTTCCACGTTGATGTCGGCATTCATGCGTTTCAATTCCTGCACGTGCATGAAGCGGTTTTCGAATATGGTTTCGGTTATGATAGCGGTTCCAGTGGCGACACTGTTCAACACCATGAATTGGGCCTGCATGTCGGTGGGAAAAGCCGGATAAGGCGCGGTTCTCAGATTGACGGATTTCAGCGGGTTATTCATTTTCAAATGGATCCAGTCTTCGCCTGATTCAATCGCTGCGCCCGCTTCCATCAGCTTGTCGAGTACCGCGTCGAGCGTGTCGGAGCGGGCTTCCCGGAGGCGGATTTCGCCGCCGCTAGCGGCGGCTGCCACGAGGAATGTGCCCGTTTCGATTCGGTCGGCCATGACGCGATACACAGCGCTATGCAAATTCTCGACCCCTTCAATCGTAATGACATCGTTGCCGACACCATGAATTTTCGCGCCCATCGCAATAAGGCAATTAGCCAGATCCAATACTTCCGGCTCGCGCGCGGCGTTTTCAAGCACGGTGGTTCCTTCGGCCAGGGTCGCCGCCATCATCAGGTTCTCGGTCCCGGTAACGGTGACAATATCCATGACAATGTGCGCTCCATTGAGACGTTTTGCATTCGCATGAATGTAACCATGTTCGATATCGATCTCTGCGCCCATCGCCTGCAGACCCTTGATATGCTGATCAACGGGGCGCAAGCCGATGGCGCAACCGCCGGGCAGTGAGACGCTTGCCGCGCCAGCGCGCGCCAGCATCGGTCCCAGCACCAGGATTGCAGCGCGCATTGTTTTAACCATCTCATAAGGCGCAACAAGGTGGGAAAGATTCGCGGCGGTCAGTTCCATTCCGTTGCCGGTCACCGCGATGCTGACGCCCATTTGCCCAAGAAGGCTCAGCATGGTGGTGACATCGTTGAGTTGCGGAACATTCTCGACAGCGAGCGTTTCACTGGTCAGCAGAGAGGCGCATAGAATAGGCAAAGCGGCATTCTTTGCACCGGAAATACGGACTTCTCCGGAAAGCGGCGTGCCGCCGTGGATGATCAGCTTTTGCATGATTTATACGTATTATTCCTGTATGTTCATGTCCACCCGTTCCCCGGAGGGACAGAACTTTCCCAGTGAAGAGATTCCGTCAAAACTTGTTGCCGGCAGAAAATACTTCCAAAATATGTCACGCAAATCCTGTAGATTCCGCACTGAATTTTTTGACCCACGGTCTGCTGTCAAATGCGTTTGCCTGATACCTGTTCTTGGAAAGGTTGTAATGCATACCGGCCGTGCTTTATAAATTGAATGCCTGGTTGAAATATGCGGGCATTCCCTTCATCATATCGCAAAGGGCACCCCTATAAATTCAAATTTGCAGGCCCTCTACTTTCCCACGTCCAACTCGCTTAAGGAGATCCAATGAAAAAACAAACGATCCAAACCGCCGACGCACCCCAGGCCATTGGCACCTATTCCCAGGCGATACGCGTCGACGGCGGGAATACGGTCTATCTTTCCGGCCAGATCGGGTTGGATCCATTCACCATGCAGATGGTCGTGGGTATCGAAGGACAAATCCAACAGGTGTTTCTGAACCTGAAGGCGGTGACAGCGGCGAGCGGCGGCACATTGAGTGATATCGTCAAATTGAATGTCTATCTGACTGACCTTGGCAACTTTGAGAGGGTAAATGAAATCATGTCGGGCTACTTCAATCCACCATATCCGGCGCGTGCGGCAGTCGGTGTGGCCGCGCTTCCACGCGGGGCACTAGTGGAGATGGACGCGGTGATGGTACTGCCCTGAATCCGATAGTCGACCGCCCATTTCCCAATTATTTTTTCTATCGGCGCATGACACGAAATGATTTTTTTCTTCACTTGGCATTCACCTTTATAGTGAGTCCGCTGCAACCGCCGGATGTAGGGTTGCAGGATGAAATGTAATACCGGTGACAATTATTTTGCGAGCAAGGGAATACAGGAAAAACTCGCCAGACTTGGCATCGCCGATGAATTCGATCTGGTGCTGCATTTACCTCTGCGCTATGAGGACGAGACACATCTTTATCCCATCAACGATGCGCCTGAAAACAAGACAGTGCAAATTGAAGGCGTCATCATCCACAGCGAAATCATGTATCGCCCACGGCGGCAACTGGTATGCCAGGTAGAAGACGGCAGCGGCGTACTCTTCATGCGCTTCTTGAATTTTTACGGCAGCCAGGTGAAAGCATATTCCGTCGGCACCCGCGTCCGATTGCTGGGAGAAGTGCGACCCGGCTTTTTCGGCGCCGAAATGATTCATCCGAAATGCCGCATTGTGAATGAACACGAACCATTGGCCGACGCGCTGACACCGGTTTATTCGACCACCGCGGGACTCTCCTCGGAAACGATACGCAAACTGATCCGACGAACGCTGGATGGTAGCGATCACCGGGGGCATCTCTCGGAAATCCTGCCCGAGGCGCTATTAAGGCATTATCGGCTGCAAAATTTCAGAGACAGCGTATTTTTTTTGCATCAACCGTTGCCGGATGCATCAGCCACTCTATTGCAGGAACGCACCCATCCCGCCTGGCGGCGGATCAAGTTCGATGAATTACTGGCACAACAACTCTCCATGCGCTTGCATTATCGCGAGCGCCGCAGCCGTAGTGCGCCGGCTCTGCCTAATAAAAGCAAGCTGACCAAAGCCCTGCTGCAATCACTTCCCTTCGTGCTCACCAGCGGTCAGAAGAAAGCATCCGCTGAAATCAGCCGCGATCTTGCCGCTACCCATCCAATGCAACGGCTGTTGCAGGGCGATGTGGGCAGCGGCAAGACCGTGGTCGCAACGTTGGCCGTGTTGCAGGCAATTGAAAACAACTACCAAGCAGCGCTGATGGCCCCGACCGAGATTCTTGCCGAGCAGCATTATCAAAAGCTCTCCAGTTGGCTTGACCCGCTGTTTGCTCCATTGGGCATTACGATTGCCCGGTTATCCGGTAGCCAGAAAAAAAAACAGCGCGAAATAATGCTTGCCAATATTGCCGAAGGTAGCGCCATGCTTGCCATTGGTACTCACGCATTATTTCAGGAACAGGTGGAGTTCGACAGGCTGGGGCTTGCCGTTATCGACGAACAGCATCGCTTCGGCGTGCATCAGCGGCTCGCACTGAGGATGAAAGGTGCTAAAACGGGTTCAGCGCCGCATCAGTTGATGATGAGCGCGACGCCTATTCCGCGCACACTTTCAATGAGCTATTATGCCGATCTGGATGTGTCGGTGATCGACGAACTGCCGCCTGGCAGAACCCAGGTGCTGACCAAACTGGTCGCGGACACCCGCCGTGATGAAGTGACTGCACGTATCCGGGAAGCTTGCCATGACGGGAAACAGGCCTACTGGGTGTGTCCACTGATTGAAGAATCGGAATCCTTGCAACTCAAGACAGCGCTGGAGACTCATGAAACACTGAGCCTGACTTTTCCCGATTTGAAAATCGGCCTGGTGCACGGGCGGCTTCCGCCACAAGAAAAATCGGCAGTGATGGAATCATTCAAGCAAGGTGAAATCCAATTGCTGGTTGCAACCTCGGTAATCGAGGTGGGTGTGGATGTTCCCAATGCGTCGCTGATGGTAATTGAGCACGCCGAACGCATGGGGCTGTCGCAACTGCATCAGTTGCGCGGTCGGGTGGGACGCGGGGCAGAAGCCAGTATATGCATATTGCTGTATCAGAAACCCCTCTCCGCAACGGCTCAAGAGCGGCTCAAAATTATCTTCGAACATACCGACGGTTTTGAGATCGCGCGTCGCGATTTACAGCTACGTGGTCCGGGCGAATTCCTGGGTGCGCGCCAGAGCGGGGCACCGATGCTGCGCTTCGCCGATCTGGAACAAGATGGGGATTTACTCGATGCCGCGCGTAACGCCGCCGAGGAATTACTCCGCGACCATCCTGAAGCCGCAACCAATCATCTGCAACGCTGGCTGGGGAATGAAAGCGAATACTTGCGCGTATAGAAAACCGGCGAAGGAGCAGCCGGATATCGCAATCGGCGCCAGTGGATGATCCTGCAAACCAGCAATCTAACGCTGCAATATCCCGGAAAGGTATTGTGCCGTAATTTGAACCTGACCCTGAATGCAGGCGAATGCTGGGCCGTGCTCGGGCAGAATGGTTGCGGCAAGACAACCTTGATACATGCCTTGGGCGGCTTGCGTCATGCTGATAGCGGGAGTGAGTCCTCCGTAGTGGTAGCAGGGAAAGCGCCACATATCTGGTCGCGGCGCGAGCTTGCTCGCCATCTCGGTATCCTGTTGCAGGAAGAACCCGGCGAATTCTGGGGCAATGTGCGCGAATACGTGCTGCTCGGACGATACCCTCATGCCAAGAACCTGTTTGGCTGGGAAGCCGTGGACCAGAACAGAGCAATGCAGGCAATTGAGCGCATGGAGTTGACCAGCCTCGCTCACCGTCCGCTTGTAACGCTTTCAGGCGGCGAGCGTCAGCGCGCGCGTATTGCCTTGTTGCTCACCCAGTCACCTCAATGCTACTTGCTGGATGAACCGCTGCAACATCTCGATCTACGCCATCAACTTCTCGCCATGACGCTGTTCAGCGAATTGGCCAGACAAGGTAACGCACTCGTGATGGTACTACATGATATTGGCTGGGCAAGCCGTTTCTGCGACCATGTCCTGATGCTGTTCGATAATGGCCATGCTATTGCCGGAACTGCGGAAAAAATGCTCAACCAGCAAAATCTTGAGGCGCTTTACCAGTGCAATATGAGGGAATTCATTGTGGAACGCGCGCGTCATTTCGTGCCGGAAACGATGCCGGGTGTATAATTCTGAATCCCGTCGTTGATCGCTTAATTTTTCAGCTCATTTTTCGCTCATTTTCCAGCTCGGCGCCGTGACTCACTCACTGTACCACCTGACTTCCACCTTTTTGGTGAATTCACTAGAGGGCCTATTGCACGCTCCCCGTTCTTGCCTCGGGATCCAGCATAATTCGCCTGATGCTTCTAAATTCCGTAATGATCCGTAAACTTCTCCGTCGCGTTTTCAGCCGCCACCCCTCCACTTCCGTTTTGTCTTCGCGCGCTTCGTCCACCGGGGCACATGTCATTCCGCAAAAGCAGCATGGCATTACCCGCGATCACATCAACCACTGCGCCCTGAAAGTGACGTCGGGCTTGCAGGAAGCCGGTTATTCAGCTTTCATCGTGGGTGGTGCGGCACGCGACTTACTTCTGGGGCTGGAACCAAAAGACTATGATGTCGCCACGAATGCCACGCCTGAAGAGGTGCGTGCCATTTTTCGCCGCTCGCGCATTATCGGTCGCCGCTTTCGTCTGGTTCATGTGATGTGCGGTGCCGAGACAGTGGAAGTCTCCACCTTCCGTGGCAGCACATCCACCGACGACGACAACGGAATGATGGTCAACGCGCATGCTGACGAGCATGGGCGCCTCCTACGCGACAATGTATTCGGCAGTCAGGAAGAAGACGCGAAGCGGCGTGATTTTACTGTCAATGCATTGTTCTTCAATCCCGTCAGCGAAGAAATCTGGGATTATCTGAATGGCTATGACGATATCAAGGCAAAACGCCTGCGCATTATCGGCGACCCGCTGCAACGGTATCGTGAAGATCCGGTAAGGATGTTGCGGGCAGTCCGGCTCGCGGCCAAGCTCGATATGCAGATCGACGCGGACACCGCCGCGCCTATTGGCGATCTTGCTCCCCTGTTGCAGAACGTGCCGCCGTCACGGCTGTTTGATGAAATGTTGAAGCTGCTGCTATCCGGCCGCGCATTCACCTGCGTGATCGACTTGCGCACCCGCGGCCTGCACCACGGCTTGCTGCCCATGCTGGATGTGATACTGGAACAGCCACTGGGTGAGCGCTTCATTACACTTGCACTCAAGAAAACCGATGAACGCGTTCGCCAGGAAAAACCAGTTTCTCCCGGATTCCTGTTTGCGGCGCTATTGTGGCACGAGGTCGTTGCGGCATGGAATCTCCGTCAAACTGCGGGAGAAAAATTGATTCCCGCCCTGCATCAGGCAATGAACGATGTGCTGGCGGCGCAAAATAAAAAACTCGCGATTCCGCGCCGGTACGATGCCATCATGCAGGAAATCTGGGCCATGCAGCCGCGTTTTATCGGAAGATCAGGGCGCAGGCCGTTCCGCCTGCTGGAGCACCCGCGCTTTCGCGCTGCATATGATTTTATGTTGCTGCGTTGCGAAAGTGGCGAGGTGGACACGGAGTTGGGCAAGTGGTGGGAGGCCTTCCAACGCGCCAGTTCCGGCGAACGTGAAGCCATGTTGCTCAAGGATGAAACGCAGAAGAAACGCAGAAGAAGCCATGGCCGCCACAAACCCGCGTCCGGCGATGCCGCGGATATCAGCAGTTCAGTCGCGAACATGGTGAAATAGTGTCATGTTCCGAATCGCAGCCGGCATGCCAGGTTTTCATCGCACTGGGTAGCAATCTGGATGACCCGGTATTCCAGGTGCGGCGGGCGTTTGACGAGTTGACGCGGCTTCCTTCAAGCCGCCTGCTAAGGCGTTCTTCACTTTATCGCAGCGCGCCGGTGGGACGGTTGGACCAACCTGATTTCGTTAATGCCGTGGCTCAAATCGAGACCACCCTCGGTCCCCATGATTTGCTCAAAGCCCTGCTCGAAATCGAACGTTGCCATGGGCGCATACGCACCTATGCCGATGCACCGCGAACGCTTGATCTGGATATGCTGTTATATGGTGACCTGCAATGCGACGAATGCGGTCTGGTCTTGCCACATCCGCGCATGTATCAGCGGGGATTCGTGTTGCAACCACTTCTGGAAATTGCGCCGGATTGCCATATTCCGGGGCGCGGCGCTGTTGCCGCGCTGCTAGCCGCGTGTGCAGGACAGCGAATCGAGCGAGAGCAAAATCAATGAAGCTGGAAAAATACCGCTACATCGTGGTCGAGGGTCCGATTGGCGTAGGCAAGACCAGTTTGGCGCAACGCCTGGCGAGTCGCCTGAACGGCGCGCTACTGCTGGAAAAACCGACCGAAAATCCGTTTCTCGATAAATTCTATGTCGATATTCCTCGTTATGCACTCCCAACACAGCTATTCTTTCTTTTCCAACGCGCTAATCAATTGCAGGGCTTTGCGCAAATGGATATGTTCAACAACGTAACCGTAAGCGATTTCCTGCTTGAAAAAGACCAACTGTTTGCCGGGCTCACGCTGAGTGATGCCGAGTATGATCTGTACCAGCAAATTTACCGTCACGTCCAACCCAGAGCATCGCCGCCCGACCTGGTAATCTATTTACAGGCTTCTCCCGCAACGCTGATGGAGCGGGTGAAGCGACGCGGCAGCGCTTTTGAGCAAGCGATTTCCGAGGAATACTTATGGCGGCTAGCCGACAGTTATACCCGCTTTTTTCATGAATACGAAGATGCACCGGTAATGATGATCAACAGCGAGAATCTCAATTTCGTTGATAGCCAGGAAGATTTTGATCTATTGTTGCAGCAGATGGAACACATGCGCGGCCCTCGGGAATATTTCAATCGAGGGGTTTAGGTTCGTGCATCAGGATATTGTTACATACCAGATCCAAATGATTACGTCACAAACGCGGCATCAGGCAATCCCGTTATTTTTGAGTAGCAATATTTCTGACGCACCACACTGGGAGTGAGCTATGCGTACCACACAGGATGCTTTACAAAAAATGCGGGATGAGGGAGAAAAGATCGCCATCCTTACTTGTTACGATGCAAGTTTCGCGACATTGCTGGAAAATGCCGGCGTCGATATCCTGCTGGTGGGTGATTCGCTGGGGAACGTATTGCAGGGTGAAGAAAGTACCCTGCCAGTTACTTTGGATGACATGATTTATCACACCCGTTGCGTGACGCGTGGTTCAAGCAAAGCGTTCGTCATGGCCGACATGCCTTTTGGCACGTCCCAGGTAACTCCGGAAGATACTTTCGAGAATGCTGCCGAACTAATCGCCGCAGGCGCGAATATGGTAAAGATCGAAGGTGGCTCAATCATGGCGGAAACGGTTGAATTTCTGACCCGACGCGGTATCCCGGTTTGCGCCCATATCGGCCTAACGCCACAATCGATAAATCAGTTAGGCGGTTATAAGGTGCAAGGCAAGACTGACTATCAGGCAAAACAATTGCTGGAAGATGCGGTGGTCTTGGAAAAAGCGGGCGCCGGAATGCTCCTGATGGAAGTTGTCCCTGCCACGCTTGCGAAAAGAATTACCAAAAAACTAACGATTCCCACCCTCGGCATTGGCGCCGGCATAGATTGCTCGGCGCAGGTGCTGGTACTGTATGACATGCTGGGCCTCTATTCCGGCAAGAAGGCCAGATTCATGAAGAATTTCATGATCGGCGCGGGCAGCATCAATGAGGCAGTGGAGAATTACGTCGGGGCGGTCAAAGCCGGAGAATTTCCCGGGCCGGAGCACGCGTTCTGATTTGCCCTGAACGCCCTGTAGCGAACCCACTAAAAAGACGAAGGCCACGTGACGCAAAAGGTCATTGGGGTGCCGCGCTGAAAAATGAGTGGTCAACTGCCGGATTTGCGATTAGGTATTGAGCATGGAAATTATCGCCGATATCCCCCTCTTGCGTAGCCGACTCAAGGGTGAACCCTCCATTGCGTTTGTCCCCACCATGGGCGGCTTGCATGAGGGTCATTTGTCGCTGGTTCGGATCGCGCAACAAAAAGCGGATTGTGTGGTGGCGAGCATTTTTGTCAACCGTCTGCAATTTGCACCGACGGAAGATTTTGATCGGTATCCGCGCGCTCTGGCGGATGACTGTGAGCTATTGAAAGATCGGGGCGTCGACGTACTATTTGCGCCTGAAGAGAAGAATCTTTACCCCATGCAGCAGGAATTTATGCTGGAGCCCCCACCGATAGCAAATACGCTGGAAGGGGAATTTCGTCCCGGATTTTTCCGTGGCGTGGCAACGTTGGTACTAAAACTTTTCAATATCGTGCAACCCCAGGCAGCGGTGTTCGGTAAAAAAGATTATCAGCAGTTGCATATCATGCGTGAACTGGTGCGGCAGTTGAATTTGCCACTCGATATCGTCGCAGGCGATACCGTGCGCGCATCGGATAACCTGGCGTTGAGTTCTCGCAATCGCTACCTCTCTGACGAGGAACGTGTCGAGGCGGCGCGGCTGTACCACGTCTTATCCCGGATCAAGCAGGAAATAGAGACCGGCAACAGGAATTTCCAGGAGCTGGAGAAAAAAACAAAAGAAAACCTTTGCAGCCATGGCTGGAAGGTTGATTACATTGCGGTGCGGCAATGCGACACATTGGCCCCGGCGCAGGCAGGCGATAAGAATATGGTGGTACTGGGCGCAGCCAGGCTCGGTAAAACCCGGCTGATAGATAATCTTGAGGTAACCCTTAAAATTTGAATCGAAGTCAGTCCGAACTTAATAAAATGACGTGCTATTTTCCCCGGGCCCAATTCAGGATTTTGTGTAATAACACACCTCGACGGCAAAACATCGGACCAATCTGATTTCTGCTCCTTTTCTACTTAGGGCAGTTTGCAATGCACCGTTCTTCCACGATTTTCCTTCCGCCACAGCTTAAGAAGCAAGCGTCCTGAACGGATTGACACCCGCATTCGACCTCGCATTGTTCGTAGCGCAGCCGGTCAAACTCCCTGTTGCGATCCGGCCTGATTGGCGGTGCAGGTTGATAAAAGAAGGGATAGGAATATCCCAGGCCATAATAGGGTCCCCCGAATCCCCAGCCCCACGGCGAGCCACCCCAACCCCAGGCGGAGCGCCCCCATCCCAACCCGGCGCGCCCCCAACCTAGATATCGGGAATTCATTTGCCGACGATAAGTATTGAGCTCATTCTCATAGCGCTGTACCGCTTTATTATATCTCTCTTCGACAAGCGGCTCGATGCGTTTCAGACACGACTGATAGGTGGACGTACAGCTTTTCTGGCAAGACTCCAGCTTCTGGGTGCATTTTTCCAGGCAGACGCTGCCCGCAGGATGAGTAGGCGGCTCATAACGATACGTAATCTGATAGCGGGGAGCGAACATGACGCAACCAGACAGACCACTTATCAAAATGGCCAGGACGATTGCACGTAGAAATGGAATCATGCTTATCTTTTTATCAAACTTATTGGCTCTATTTTGATAACGCGTTGCGCCATGAAAAGTTTACCAAAAATAGTTTTTAGCCAATTTAGCCGAATTAACGTTGGCGGATAAGACAGCCAAGGATGCTCCAGTTAAAGAACTAAAGGTCACATCAGACCAACGATAACCTACTTCAATCAGGTTAAGTCTCTATTTGACGACACAATATATTTTATTATTCTCAATTGGTTATGTTATATCTTGGATTTCTTGTTGCTGAAAAGCAACAGAAATGTTTTATTCTCTTTATATTAGCGACTGTTTTATATGGCTTATTTATCCTGGCACGATAAATGCTTTGAATTATAGTTATGGTATTCGAATGACATCACAACTAAACTTTTTAGCCTAATACCAAATCTACAGTAAGTATATTCACCTCTAATGGGAGTGTAGCCAACGGGATAAACATCGAGACAAAATACATTGGGATAAGTGCCGGTCTGTTGCAGTTTGATAGACTGCCTCTCGCTTTGTCTTAGTAAGATTGACTTAATAGCACCATGGTCGAAGGATACACTTTGGCAACACAGCCTAACATAAGGAGGTATTTTCATTATGTTTCCACTGCAAAGCCCGAAGCAAAACCGAATTCTTGCGGCCCTGCCTGCGGAAGATTATGCGAGACTTCTGCCGTATCTTGAGTTCATATTCATGCCCTTGGGGCATGTCATTTATGAATCCGGCGCTTCCATCACCCATTTGTATTTTCCGACTACCAGTATTGTTGCACCGGTGTATGAAGTGGAAAATGGTGCCTCGGTTCGGCTTGCAATCATCGGCAATGAAGGCCTTGCCGGTCTTTCCTCTCTCTTGGGCGGCGGCGGCATGCCCGCTGGGGTTGTGGTGCAAAGCGCGGGTAACGGTTATCGAATCCGGACGAATGTAATAAAAGACGAATTCGACTCATGCGGTAAATTACACCAACTGGTGTTGCATTATACCCAAGCGCTGATTACGCAAACGGCACAGAACGCGGTATGCAACCGGCACCATAACATAGAGCAGCAGCTATGCCGCTTCCTGTTGATGAACCTGGATCGACTGTCAGGCAATGAATTGCAAATGACGCACGAGCAAATAGCGATCATGTTGGGCGTTCGCCGGGAAAGCGTGACTCAGGCCGCTCTTAAACTGCAAACAATTGGGGCAATCCGATACAGCCGTGGCCATATCACAATAGTGGACCGAGAGGAGATCGAAGATTCTGTATGCGAATGTTATGGGGTCGTGAATAACGAGTATGATCGCTTATTGCCGAATCGTTCCCTTCCTGATCC
>JBOIFK010000243.1:0-10282 GCA_050741585.1 Nitrosospira sp. | reverse complement strand
GGCGAAGGAACTGCTGAGCGAATCGGGCAGCGTGTTTGTGCAGATTTCGGACGAGAACGTGCATCTCGTTCGAAATTTGCTCGATGAAATTTTTGGCCCTGGAAATTTTGTGTCATTGATTCCCTTTGCCAAAACCACCAGTAGCTCTACCAGCACGCAATTATCTATTGTGTGTGACTACCTATTGTGGTACGGCAAGGACGTTGACAAGCTCAAATATCGCCAGCTTTATCTTGAGAAAAAGCTTGATGGTGCGGGTGGCAGCGCTTACCGCAAGGTCAGAAACCTTTCTGGCAATACTCGCGGGTTGAGAGAAAAAGAATATTCTGATTTTGCTAACCTAGCTGATGGCTGGCGCGTATTTGGGTTGGATAACTTGACAAGTTCAAGACCGGCCGGGAAAGGGGACGTAACCAGTTTTGCTTTTCGTGGGCGAGAATTTGCTCTAGGAAAAGGTACTTTTAAGACCGACAAGAAGGGGTTAGCTCGTCTTGCGTTGGCCGGGCGCTTAGAACCCGCCGGAAATACTCTTCGTTATGTTCGCTACTTGGACGATTTTCGAGTTTTTCCATTATCGGGTTTATGGGAAGACACTACTATCGCAGGGTTTGCGGCAGATAAGCGTTATGTGGTGGAGACTAATAATAAGGTTATCGAACGCTGCCTCCTCATGACCACCGATCCCGGCGATCTGGTGCTGGACCCAACCTGCGGTTCCGGCACCACTGCATTCGTTGCGGAAAAATGGGGGCGCCGCTGGATCACCTGCGACACGTCGCGCGTGGCGGTAACGCTGGCCAAGCAACGGCTGATGACAGCGAGTTATGATTACTATGAACTGCGCTATCCGCAGGAAGGCTTGCGCGGCGGCTTTATCTACAAGACGGTACCCCACGTCACCTTGAAGTCCATCGCCAACAATCCGGAAATCGACGAGATTTACGAGCGCATCCATCCGGCGATCGAGGCGGCGCTGGCGGATTTGAACATGACTGCTGGCAAAGATCTCAAGGAATGGGAAGTGCCATTCGATTTCCCGGACGATTGGCCTGAACCGGCCCATAAACCCTTCGATGCTTTTCACGCAGCACGCCAGTCCATGCAGAAGCAGATGGATGCCTCTATCGCCGCGCATGCCGATTCCGAAACGCTATACGATCAGCCTGCGGTAGCGAAAAACAAACTGCGCATCACCGGGCCGTTCACGGTGGAGGCGGTGCCATTCCCCAGCGTCCTGCCGCTGGAAGAGACCGAACAGCCCAGGGAGGCGGATGTGGCGATCGCGCGCTCCGGCGAATCCGCGCGCCAGCACAATTGGCGCGATGAATTGCTCAAGACTGGCATACGTGGCAAGGGTGGGCAGATGCTGAAGTTCGCGGAACTGGAAACCCTGCCCGGCACCCATAGCCTGCACGCCAGCGGCACCTTGGCGGATTCCGGCGAGCGAGTGGTGGTGAGTTTCGGACCGGAACATGCGGCACTGGAACAGCGGCAGGTGGAACACGCGCTGCGCGAGGCAGGCGAGTTGTTTCCACTGCCAAAAATGATCGTGTTCTGTGCCTTCAACTTCGATCCCGAAGCAGCCAAGGACATCGACGCGATGCGCGGCATCACCGCGCTCAAGGCGCAAATGAATACCGACCTGTTGACCGAAGACCTGAAGAAGGCGCGATCCAGCAACCAGAGTTTCTGGCTGATGGGCCAGCCGGATGTGGAGCTACGCACGCAGAAGGACGGCAAGCATATCGTCGAGGTCAATGGCTTTGATTACTTCGATACCTCCAAAGGCGAACTGGTCTCCGGGGGAAAGAGCAAAATCGCGATGTGGTCGCTGGATACGGATTACGACGACCGTTCGTTGTTTCCGCGTCAGGTATTCTTCCCGATGGCAGGCAAGGACAGGGGCTGGAAAAAACTGAAGAAAGCGATCCGCGCGGAATTGAACGAGGAACTGCTCGACTGCTTCCATGGCACGGTGTCGCTGCCATTCGAGGCGGAGGAAAACCGCAAGGTGGCAGTGAAGATTGTGGATGATCGCGGCATCGAGTCATTGAAGGTTATTTCATTAGGAGACGAGAGATGAATACCCGGCAAATGAATACACAGGTTAAGGATTTGCTTGAGCAGGCGAAAACGCTTTCCGAAGATGAACGGATTCTGCTTGCGGACCTGCTATATGCGGAATCATCGCTGAGTCCCGAGGAATGGGAGATCGCCTGGCGTGAGGAGTGCGAGCGCCGCCTCGCCGAATACCATGGGGGTGAGGTGGAGGCCATAGATTCCAACGAGGTTTTTACTCGGCTAGAAAATAAATATAACCTTAAGTGATCATCCGGTATCTTCCCGACGCGTTGAGGGATTTCGATGAGGCGCTGGCTTATTATTTCGAGCGCAGCCCCGATGCAGCGCAGCGATTCGCGGAAGCGGTTCGCGCTGAAGAACGGACGATCCACGATTTTCCGGAGTTGGCTTATTCGCCTGGCGCTGGGTTGCGTACACTGCGGTTAACGAGGTTTCCATATTCTCTCGTATATCTCCTCGGTAAGCACGAGATCGTGATCATTGCCGTGGCTCATCAAAAGCGCCGCCCGGTCTACTGGAAAAAACGGCTGAGAAACGTCAAGTGATTACCCCCACGTCTCTCATAATCAATTCTCCTTACATAGGTCCCACTCAGCATTGGGAGCAGGCACGCGACGGCGCGTTAACAATCGTTCCCGCACGACGTCCGGCTGGCTATGAGATTGTCGATGTGCGCAGCAATACGCGCCGAACCGAGCTGCTTCATCAGGTGAATGAAATCCGTGGCCGGGTGGACACATGGCGGGAGGCAGCTTACCCCGGCATAACCAGTGTGACACGCCGTTTGCTGGAACACTGGCATGATGACGCTGCGCGGGATTATCCCTTCTATTTCTGCCAGCTTGAGGCTATCGAAACGTTGATCTGGTGGGTGGAAGCCGCGCCTGAATTCAAGCAGGGAATTTTTATTCGAGGCGACGGCGGCGCATGGGAGCGCCTGTGCAACAAGATGGCAACCGGCAGCGGGAAAACGGCGGTAATGGCGATGATTATCGCTTGGCAGGTGTTGAACGCGTTGACCTATCCCAAACGCAACAAGGATTTTTCCCGCTCCGTTTTTATTGTCGCGCCCGGGTTGACGGTCAAGGAGCGTTTGCAGGTGCTGTTTCCGGGCGGGACGGAAAATTACTACGATGCCTTCAATGTGTGCCCATCGGAGTCAATGCGCCAGAAGCTCAATCAAATGGAGTTGCTGATCGAGAACTGGCATGCGTTGATGCCGCTGAAGGAACAGGAGCGGTCAGTCGTAAAGAAAGGCAAGGAAAGCGACGAGGCATTTACCCGGCGCGTGCTGGGCAAGCTCGCTGCCTGTCGTGATCTGGTGATTATCAACGACGAGGCGCACCATGCCTATCGCAAGCCGGCAGAGCTGAAGATCAGCAAGAAGGATGCCGAAGCGTTAGGGCTGGATCTGGATGAAGCAACGCGCTGGATTGAAGGGCTTGATCGCATTCACAAGACGCGGCGGGTACAGCGTTGCTTCGATTTGTCCGCAACGCCGTTCGCGCCGACTGGCAAGACCAATACCGAGGCGGGGTTGTTTGATTGGATCATCTCGGATTTCGGCCTGAACGATGCGATTGAGGGTGGGCTGGTAAAAACGCCGCGCGTGGTGATTCGCGACGATGCATTGCCGAATACCAAAGATTATCGCTCCAGGCTGTATCACATCTACCGCGAAGCCGAGGTGGCGGATGACTTGAACCGCAAGGCCGCGCCGCATGAAGCGCTGCCCAAGCTGGTGCAGGATGCCTACACCTTGCTGGGAGCGGATTGGCGCACGGCCTTGAAGCAATGGCAGGAGGCTGGACATACTTCGCCACCCGTTATGTTGACGGTATGTAACCGGACGGAGACGGCGGCGCGCATCGAGCATTATTTTCGCCAGGGGGATGCGCACTGGCCGGAATTGCATGCTCCGGCACGCACCCTGCGGGTGGATTCGAAGGTGCTGGAAAAAGCCGAAGTAGGCGAATCCGCCAACGCCGACCGTGACTATGAAGTGAAACTACAGGAGGTTATAGAGTCCGCCAGCATTCCGGAAACACACAAAGCGGTATTGCGCAAAATGAAGAAGGAAGAGCTGTTGCGCGCCATCGTGGATAACGTCGGTAAACGCGGGACAGCCGGGCAGGACTTGCAGAACGTGATTTCGGTGGCCATGCTGTCCGAAGGCTGGGATGCGAAGAACGTGACGCATATCATGGGATTGCGCGCTTTTACCAGCCAGTTGCTGTGCGAGCAGGTGATCGGACGTGGTTTGCGCCGCGTGTCTTACGATAAAGACGAGAGTGGACATTTTCTGCCGGAATACGTGAATATATTTGGGGTGCCGCTATCGATTTTCCAGAACGTGGGGGAAGGTGGAGACGCACCGCCACCGCCCAAACCAAGTACGCAGATTGAATCGCTGCATGCGCGCAATGCGCTGGAGATACGCTGGCCTAATGTATTGCGCGTAGATGCCATCGTGCGTCCCGTGCTGGTTATTGATTGGGATGAAGTGGAACCGCTGACGCTCGATCCGGCACAGACGCCGATCAGCGCGGAAATTGCACCTGCGTTAAATGGTGCAACAGACTGGAGCAAGATTCATGTAATCGATCTGGAAAAACTGCCCGAAGATTTCCGCCTGCAACGCCTGACCTTCAAGGCGGCACGCAAAGCATTTGAGGAATTACGGGGCAGGTTCAGCGGGAATCCCGAGTTTCTGGTCGTGCAGATGATCAGGCTGGTGGAGCAGTTCCTTGCTTCCGGCAAGCTGGTGATCCCGTCGCTATTCCATCAGGAACCGCTTCGCAAGCGCATACTCTTCTCGTTGAACATAGACCAGATTGTTCAGCACTTGCTGCGCTACGTGGATGAAAAAAATACCGAGCGAATGGAACCGGTATTCGATGAAGAGTCACCGATCGGATCGACCCGCACCATGCGCACCTGGTACACAACGAAGCCGTGTCATCCAACTCGCAAGTCGCAGATCAGCCACATGGCCGGGGATAGCGCATGGGAGCCCTATGCCGCGAATGTCCTGGAGAAAAATGCGGAGGTTCTTGCCTATGCAAAGAATGATCACCTGGGGTTTCAGATCCATTATTTGTGGAATGGCTCGCGGCGGCGTTTTTTGCCGGATTTCCTGATCAGGCTGGGTAACGGAAAAACGTTGGTGCTGGAAATCAAAGGCGAGGATTCAGCGCAGAATCGCGCAAAACGAACTGCGCTGGATACATGGGTGAAGGCGGTTAACGCTAAAAGCGGCTTCGGCGTCTGGGCGTGGGATGTCATATTCCAACCAGCGCAGATACATGATGCGATAAATAAGTGGAGCCGGTGAGCTCTTGCATCCCTTAATACAGCGAAAGTGGTTTTCATCCTGCGGGAATAACAAATGGGTGGGTTGGAATGTCAGGTTACGCTGCGCTAATCTGACCTACCAGGCTGGTGTCTTTCCTCATTGAAAATGACATACCGATAATTGCTGTAGCTCACCACAAACGTCCCCCCGCCTATTGGAAAAGCAGGCTGCACGACGTCAACTGATTGCTCCCCCGAGGAGTAATCCAACACACGGCCTCCCCAATACCGCTCCGCGGCAAAAAACCCTTGCTCCAGGTCTGGCCCGCCTCCGCAAATTCCCGGCAAATGTGCCCGAACCGCCACAGAAATTAATACTTGACATTTACCAAATGGGTAAAGTATAACTAATCTAAACGGGTTCTTTTTTTATTCATTAACCAGGATATCGCTTGTTTTCAATTACATGGATCGAAAGAGGTCGCGGCGACTTAAGCGGTTGTGGTGTAGGGAAGCTTGACCTGATCGCTTGAGGTTTGCGGTGTGCCCTAAGTAGCTAAATTCCCGGCTGTTCTATCTATCGTTTCATTATCGAACCAGGGGGAGAATGACCATGGCAACCCGTTCCATCCCGGTGACGAGTGCCTTTAACTTCGCGTCGCCCGGCACGGTGCAACTCAATGCGAGCGCACCCAACGTCCTCCTCCGGAGCAGCACGGTCCACGTGCTGGCCTTGGTGTATGTGGACAGCAGCGGGATGCCCGCCGACCAGAAGGTTTTTACGATTCCCGGCGTGCTTACCCTCGGCACTGCCACACCGGGTGGCGGGAGCCAGCCGGTTCTTTATCCCGAGGTCTGGGACAATCAGGGCAACCGTTATGCGTTCCAGGCGGGCAGGGTCCCGACGGACCAGTGGGCTCTCATCGAGGTCATCTGGACACGGGGCGGAAGTCTCGCCGGCCTCATCAACGGTGTTCAGGTGAAATCCATCCCGGTGTCTGCGAACCCGCTCAAGTCGCCGTCGAACAATCCGACTCATAATTATGTCGGTTCGTTCTGGGACCGGAGTTCGTTCCCGTTCATGGGCATGATCCAGTCCGTGCTGATGACGAATGCCGCGGATCTGGCGGTAACGCAGGCGTACGCCATCACGCCGTCCGGCGCGATCAGCAACTGGGGCTCGAACGGCTTTCTGCTTTCCGGCGGGGCCGCCGTCACCACGCTGTCGGCGCCGCCGGACAGACGTTCCAGATGATCGTGCCGGGGCCGATTCCTCCACGTATACAATGCTCGCCGTCACGCAGTCCTGGCAGCAGCTTGCCGAGATCACCGGACAAGCGAACCTCAATACCGGCTATGATGTGTCGATCACGACCGGCGTGAGTGTCACGGGCAGCCAGACCCAGACGCTGGGCATGAGCCTGGGCAGGCTTCAATGCCGGCATCCTGAGCGCGCAGGTGAACCTCACGCTTTCGTACTCGGAGCCGTTCACGCAACAGATTCCCATTACGGAGCAGACCACTATCGCCAAGGCGGCTTCCGTGAATAATCCTTCGGTGATGATGACCGGCGTGTGGTGGCAGTCCGTGGCGACATTCTCGACATTCCAGGTGATCAACAATGGCGCTCCCCTATCGGCCATCGTGGTGGACCCGAGGAACAACATCTACTCCGTAGCGTATCCACCAGGCAGTACGCAATACCTCCAGATTGCCGACGCAAAGGCACCCGCGAAGCAGGGTGCGACCGGCACCGTAGTGAAGGCCGCAGCGCGCGGCTAGATCGCGCGATCCCGATCAGTCAATTGGATTTGCCGTATGATGCAGCGCTAATCGGCTTGCGATACTCATGCGGCGCAATGCGCTTCGCTTATTGTCGCCCGACATGATCTACATGATCGGCGGTTCAGGCGGTCACTCCGGCAGAAATCCGTATTCGGCCGGGAATTTAACATAAAACAGGTCCAGTTTTTCTGCTTGCAACAAATCAATAAAACGCACCGCCTCTTCTTCGTCCACGGCAAAACCGACTTCCACCGGCAGGTCTGACGCAAGCTCAAGGAAAGTTTCTTCGTGCAATATGCCGCGCCGTCCGAAACCGGCGATCGCACGCATTGCCGTGCCGCCGTGAATACCGTATTTTTTCGCATGCTCCAGCAGCCACTCGTATAAAAGTATGCCGTTGTGTTCGCGGTATTCGCTCACATAGAACTTGAGAATGACCCCTTGCATATCGGTATCCGGTAAGTGGAATTATTCATCCATGATAAGGAATGACGGAGTGCCCCATGCGTCACAGCGCCTTCATCTGGATGTTGCGGAAGGCCACCCGTCCGGTGTGGGTTTGCAGGCCGATAAAGCTGGGCGTGCTGCCCGAGCTGGGCTGGCCGCGCGCCGGGTCGGGGTTGTCGTACTCTGTGATTTTTTTGCCATTGAGGAACACGGCGTAGTGTTGCCCCTGGGCATGGATCTCCAATTCATTCCATTTGCCTACTGGTTTTACCGGAACGTTATCCGGATCGTCAGGGGCGGCGAAGCCATAGATCGCGCCCGTCTTGCGAATGGGCGCGCCATCGGGATGCCCGAGCTGGTCGATCTGGATCTCGAAACCGAAATCAATCGCGACATAGGCGGTGTTGTTGTAATCTTTGCTGTCCGGGTGTGGAAACCGGATAAATACCCCTGAGTTATCATCCTCGCGCCAGCGCAACCATTCAAGTTTAAGTGCGAAATCACGGGGCGTGGGGTCCGTATGCCAGAACATGCCGACATCATTTCCTGGCACCGATTCCAGGGAGCGGTCGACGAGAAGAACGCCGCCGGGATAATTGTTGGTTTGGTTCTTGATGGTCGACATGTGCCATTTGCCCCTGTTCGCGCCGTCGAACAGCATGATGAATCCGGCATCAGGGTGAAATGTCGCCACGATGAATTGCTCCGCCAACCGCCGGGACAAGGCAACGCCTGCGAGCATGGGGTTGGGCGAGCCGACCGTCGGAAACAGGGCGGGTCCGGCGACATGGGCGTTGTCGATAGAGTGGAAGCGGGCATTGGTATTGGTAACGGAGGTATCCGGATCGTCGCCCATCCAGAGTGGCCCTGCCTCATGATGGGTTGTGCCCATGCCATCGCGGCGCCCGCCTTTCCACACGGGCTTATAGGGCACAAGTTTCTTCAAGTCGGCCGTTGGCGCAACGGTCTGAAGGCCGGTTGGCGTGAAGACCGTAAAGTCGTTCCCGCCGGCGAAAACCTTCGCGACATCATCGGCGGCCTGATCCATCGCATCCCAGAGTTCGTAGTCGTTCGCGCTGAGATCGTAGGCGACCAATGCGCGCTGCACGCCGAACTCATCGGTTTCGTCCGTCAAGGCGACGTGGTTGCCCGGATTCTGTTCCTGGGTTTCGCCGATGGCGCGAATGGTGATGACTACCGTATGATCGTTCACTTCCTGCAATGGCAGGACGCTATCCAGGTCAGGAATTTTTTTGAAAAGCTCCGCCTCGGCGTCCGGGCTGAGTTTATCCAGGCCGGCGGCTGTAATCTGCAAGTGGAAATAACCCTTGCCCGATCCATCGAGGAAGGCATGCCTTCCCTTGACGAACAAGGCGGATGCCTGCAGGGCTTTCACGGCGGGATCGAGACTGGAGAGCGAGGTGCGGGGAATGCTCATGGTAAGATTGGAACGCAGGTGTGCCATCAGGTTCCTGCCGATCCGGTCGTAATTCGTGATTCCCTGGAATGAGAGCAGGGCGAGGCGGGTGCTTTCTATGGTTCCCAGCGCAATGATGACGTTACCGTTATCCGCCACCGGAATTGTCACACGCTGCTTTTGTACGTTTGAGCCGTCGCCGCAAACCGGCAGGTAAGTTTCACATTCCACGCCGGTCACCCGTCCAAGCCCGTTCTGGATAGCCGTCACCAGCCGGATCACGTGGCAGTGAGGCACCACCATGAACCGCTTCTTGACGTCATCCGGGTAGCCAACCGCATGCATCGATTCGATGGAAGCCGCACGCGCCGCCTTGACGATCAGGGGCGCGGCACTGAACTTGTTGAAAGGAAATAATCCGGAGCCCGCGCGGCTCTGGACTGCCAGAGGGGCTTCCAGCTTGAATTGTTCCCTGGTGGCGGCAGGGATGCCGGGCGGCATGCCCAGGTGCAAGGGCAGATCGGCCAACTTGATCGCGCCGGGTACTTTATTATGCCTGATCCCATCGAACAACTGCTTGCGCAACGCATCGTGCATGGCGCCGCTGATAAAATCATTCGTCTGGTCGGCGCCGATTTGTTGCGCAGCCTCGGCAAAATACCGGTCATTCAAGTCAGCCACAATGCTGGCGGGCCATCGATCCAGCGGCATTTCCGTATCGGTGGCGGTATCCAGCAATTGGGGGGACCAGCCGCCAAAATAGAGGGAGCGTCCCCCCAGGCAATAGGCCAGCCCGGGGAAGCCCTGCGGTACTTTTGCGGGATCTGCGCGCCAGGGCAGCCCCCACACCTCGTTTCGAGCCGCGAAGGGATCGGTTTCAACGGGTGGCGGCACCCCAAGTCCAAGCGGGGGGTAGTTCTGAACATGCTCGGTGAGCAGCAGCGAGCCGGCATCAAGCACCAGGATGCGGTGACTGTGGGTCTGGTCTTTCGAAAACAGATGCTGCGCAAACACGGGCCCGAAGCTGCCGCCCCCGATCACAATTACATCGAAGGGCCGGGCGTCATCGGTTGGAGAACCATCCGGCCGCCGCCCATTCTTGTTGGTGCTGCTTAGGGCTTCGTCCAACCCATTGTGGATGTACCGGCCTAGAACGTCTTTGGTAAAATCGGTAGTTTGCGGTTGACTTGTCGTCATGCCGAGACGCCTCATTTCGCACTTTTTTATCTGACGGTGCTATTTAAAGGTGCTATTGAT
>JBOIFK010000242.1:0-19156 GCA_050741585.1 Nitrosospira sp. | reverse complement strand
GGGTTGTACTTAAGCGAGGCTTACGACATCAATAACCGGGGGCAGGTACTCGCCACTATAATTCCCGAGCCAGCCTCCTACGCCCTCATGCTGGCAGGTCTGGGTCTGGTCGGCTTCATGGCACGGCGAAAGAATGCGCGGGAAATAACCCGCGGAGCCGAATAAGGGACCAGGGTAGGGCGCCAATAAGCAGAGCGCATTGCGTCGGATGTCGTTTTCATATCCAGGCGTCTCCTCGGCAAGGCGCAAAGGCACATAAAAATATCATCGTATGAGGGAAGCCTATTCCCCATCCCGGCGCAATGCGCTCTGCTTATTGGCGCCCCACATCGCTCTGGCTCTCTAACTCCTTGATGAGCAACGCGACTTCCGCGACTTCCGCCAGGACCTCCTTTACCGCTTGTTCGAGGGTGTAATTGCGTTTTTCCTCCGCCTGCAGATGTTCGGGCAGTTGCATGATATGCCGATCCCGCTTGGCGCGTGCTTTTTCCGAAACATGGAAAGCGAGCAGCATTTCCAGATCGTCGTAGGGGTTTGGTCCTATCTTCATTGCTGTGGATCGACTATCGCCGGCGGGTTGCTTGCGTAGGGATTGGTGGCGCTGTCATTGCTGTAGGGGCTTCCATACCTGCCATACGGATTGTTGATGGAATCGGCGCTGTATTCGCTCCCATAGCGTCCGTAGGGGTTGCTGGTGGAATTGGGATCATAGGGATTGGCGCTGAGGTTTCCAAGGTATTTTCTAGTTTGCCGGTCCCTGAGCTGGGGAGGTTCCGCACGGGTATCCGTGTGCACAGCGGTCATCAGGGCCGCGATCATTCCCAGCGCAACGATGAATTTCCTATGCAGCGGCGAATAACGCGAGATGGCGGCATGGCGGCATGGCGGCAATCCAGTCATGTGAACGTTTCCTCAGGCTTGTTGGTTTGAATTCTCCAGGCTCCCGATATTCCTGGCGCGCCAGACTAATTTCTCCCGCGTCTGTCGAATTTCCGCCGGTTTTGCTGGCATCGGCGTTGTTGTCTTCTATCTGATTGCCGTCTTTCCCCGAGCCTTTGTTGCCGCATCGGGCACCCGCCGCGAAGGAAATGCCGGAGATGGATGTGGCGCCAGGTCAGGGACCGGCAGGGGTTTTACGTCGATTGCGGCCGCTGTTTCCGGCTCGTCGCCAGATCCCTCATGAACCAGCGCCTTGCTTATTGTCACCCGGCGGGCGGCATCATCTTTTGACATGCGCTGCATTGCTTTTACCACCTGCTTGATCAGCGAATCATTGCCGGAAACCGGCTTTTCGGTATCTTTGGAAGATTCACCCGAATCCGCTCTCGCAGGTTTTGCCGACGTTGCCGCGGCGGGGTCCGGCATGATTCCAAAGTGCGCCAGCACTGCAGGCAGTTTCAGCACTTTCGCAATCTTGTTCAATCTCTTCCCACGGGGCTGGGTCGCGCCCGATTCCCATTGCTGGACCGCCTGCGGGGATACACCGACCAGTTCGGCCAGCTGGGACTGGTTCAGGTCAAGTTTTTCACGCCCTTCGCGAATAATTTTAGCAATATTCATGAATCCATAATACAAGCAACGCTTGCGATATGCTTACAAGAATCACTTGACTATTACAAGTAATACTTGTAATAATGCCAACATCGGTGTTGCCGTCCAAAGGGATGATCAATTTTTGGGCAAAAAAAGCGGGATTGGCCCCTCTCACATCAGGTTATCGCGGGAAAAATGAAGCAAACAGGGTTATTTCAATGAATTACTACGAACGCTATTGCGGCGACTATCAGCGCGATACCGCGCACCTTTCCCTGGCCGAGCACGGCGCTTATACCATGC
The DNA here is from genome assembly GCA_050741585.1 of Nitrosospira sp. Taxonomy (GTDB): domain Bacteria; phylum Pseudomonadota; class Gammaproteobacteria; order Burkholderiales; family Nitrosomonadaceae; genus Nitrosospira. Next base: position 17,320 of record JBOIFK010000242.1, on the reverse strand, counting down.
TGCTGGATACCTATTTCAGCGTTGAGAAGCCACTGCCCGCGGAGTTTTCCAGCCTCTACCGGGTCTGCAGGGCCATGACGCGGATCGAGCAGCAAGCCGTGAAAACCGTGGCGGAGCAGTTCTTCCCCGTTTCGGCGCTTGACGGGTTGCGACACAACCGCCGCGCGGACCGTGAAATCGTCAAAGCCAGGCCAAAGATCGAGGCGGCGCGAATCAACGGCAGGAAAGGGGGGCGCCCCCCCAAAGACGAGGCCGGGAAAGAGTCGGGACAGGGGGCCCGACAAAAACTCAGCGGGTTAGCCGGGGAGGTCAAAAATACAACCACGGAAACAACCCCTGATGCTCCCCCGCGGGAACCCGGCGGCAAAGCTCACCAACACCAGCACCAGCACCAGCACCAGCACCAGCACCATGACACCACGGAAAGCAGTCATACGCAGACAAACCCGCCTGAAGAGCAGGCGCATTTGCCAACTCACTTATCAACCCCCGTGCCTGATCCCCGGCTTGATCCGGTCGCCAAAGTGGCGCCTCGCGAAAGCGGTAACGGGGTCCTGGTGCCATCCGGCGTGGCAGGTGCGTGCTGCAAGACCATGATCAGGCATGGCGTGCAGGGTTGCAATCCGCATCATCCGACCCTGCAGGCGCTGTTGCAGGCGGGAGCGACGGAGGAGGAATTCGTGCAGGCGGCAAGGAGCGCCGCTTCCAGGGGAAAAGCCAGCTTTGCCTACGTCATCGGCACCGTGAAGCGGCAGCGTGAAGAAGCGGCAAAGCTGGTTCTGCACCGGGGACGGATGCCCAACAGGCAGGAATTGCTTGAAGCGTCCAACAAGGCGGCGACCGAGGGATGGCTGCCGCCGGAACTGCGGGAAACGGAATCGATCGAGCTGGAATCGGGGGAAATTCAGCATGCAGACAGATGATTTCCAGAAATTTCACGACGGGATTGCCGGCGTGATGGGCTTCTATGGCAGGAGCGTATCGTGCTTTGCCCTGGATGTGTGGTGGACCGCGCTCAAGGGACATGATCTGGCCGCGATCGTGGAGGCGTTCAACCGCCACCTGGCGAACCCGGACGCGGGACAGTTTCCGCCCAAGCCCGCCGACATCATCCGCATGTTGCAGGGCTCGACGCAGGACGCCGCGCTGAGGGCCTGGGCCAAGGTCGATCGGGCGGTGCGGCGCGTCGGGACCTATGCCGACGTGGTATTCGACGATGCGCTGATCCATCGCGTGATCCAGGATATGGGCGGGTGGATCGCGTTCGGAACCAAAGGCGAGGACGAATGGCCGTTCGTTGCGAAGGAATTCGAAAACCGCTATCGCGGATTCCGGTCCCGCAATGAATGCCCGGAATATCCCGCCATATTAATTGGCATTGCGACAGCGCAAAACAACCAGAAGGGATTCAAGGCCGAGCCGCCGTTGCTGGTCGGAAACGAGCGATTGGCCAGGCAGGTGTTGTGCGGCGGAACGGACAAGCCGGCGCTTGGTTTCAAACGCATGAGCGACGACCTGGATGAAGCGGTTGGTGGAGCGTTGCGGGACCAGGAAACCAGACACGCAACGAGGCCGGTTGAGTGCCGGCAGCGGGAAGCCGCACGGATAGGGCGGCCAATCGATGGGAGCCAGGAAGTCATGAAAATAGTGGAAGGGCTGGAAAACTGGAAAGGAGGGGCTGAGTGAAAAAATCGTGGATAACAACTCGGGCGGCAACAATGATGGCGATGGTTATGTTTGTCCATGCTGAATCCCGTGCCGAGGCTCAGGCGCAAGTCCTACCGGATATCGGGATCCACCTCCATCATGGCAATGGTACGCAAGCCGCGGCGGGTGCCGGGGCATCTGCAACCTCAAACCAGGCTCAGACGCAGATACAGACCTCCGCGTCAACCGCAATGGGAGGGCAGGGTGGGGCGGCCTACAACGCCGGGAATCATCAGACTATGAATCTGGGCGCGTCCGGCGTGCGAAACAATCCGAACATCGGGCTCGGCCTGATGGTGCCTACCGCGCCGTGCCGCGATACGTACTCGATCGGCGGCGCGGCGGCTGGCATGGGCGGAGGCGTGGCCTGGTCTAAGGCCGACCGGGAATGCCGCTGGCAGGATATTGGCGCCGCTTTTATCCGGGCCGGATTCATCGAGGATGGGCTCGCGATGTGGTGCGCGATCGAGGGCGTCGAGGATATCGCTCCGACCTGCAAGAGATTAAAGACCGCAAAACACGCAGCGGATTCCGCAAAGATACTTGAAGCTCCCGAACCCGCCGAGGTACCGGGGTGGGCGGGATGGTAAATCAAAATTCATGAAATGGATATGACAAACGACAGTTCGCCACCCCTCGAGCGCTGGGAGTACGGAAATCCTGAAGAGGTTGCCGCGCGCAGGCAGGCGCAATCGTGCCGCGGTTGCCGGCACGAGGAAAATATCTTTTTTGGAAGCGGGTATTTTGTTTCGCAATCTGTGAAGTATTGCGGAAAAGGGCGCAAATATGGGAAGCGTTGCGCGTTGTATCAACCCACGTAATCCATCAGGCGGCTAATGGATTACGTGGGTTCAACATGAGGAGCATGACAAATGAAATTCAGCAGCCCGGAACGCGCCCTGAGATGGGCCTATGAAACGGCCAGCAGGCCCATTGTGAAAATATCGTCTGTGAATGACATGCGCGAGGGCCACAGGGCAGGGGGGGCGGCCCGGAATGGCGAACTGACCACACACGACCGGCATGCACAGGCGGCGCTGATACTCAGTTTGTGCGAGCGTGTATTGCCTGCCTTGCACATGGCTTATGTGCGAATCCAGTTTGGCAGGGAGGCCGGCGGGTTTGACCTGCTGGCGTGCCATCTGGCGGCCACTTTCGGCACGGGGGTGCATGGCCGCAGAAGCATCGAGCAGATCATCCGCGCCTATTGCGGGGAAAAAATAGGGCTGCGCGAGATACGGAAATCGATGTCTTGCGGCATGCTCAAGGCGGTGTCCTACCGCAATCAGGCCTATGACGCGCTGGACGTGATCCATGCGCAGGCGATGGACCGGTTACGCATGGAAATGGAAAGCCGGGGTTTGCTGCCGGGCCCGGCTGCCGGCCAGGGGCAGTAGGCCGGTTGGCGAAGCGACCGTAATGACGTAAAAAAGCCATTCCCGATCGCGCTTACCGGTGCGCGTTGTTTCTCGCCGGATTATGCTTCACTCATCCGACGTTCAGCGTCCGCTTATTTTTGTTGACCGTAGTCGTAATTGACCATCCATTGGATTCCAAACTTGTCGGTAAACATTCCAAAATATGCGTTCCAAAAAGTTTTCTGGAGCGGCATGGTTACCCGTCCGCCAACTGACAGCCCATTGAATAGATCGGTCGCTTCTTCTTCGCTTTCCGGGTTGATGGAAATCGAAAAATTATCGCCCATGGTCAGCGGTCCGAATGTTTCCGGCCTGTCGCTGGCCATCAGGATGGTGCCCTGGCCGATAGGCAGCGAAACGTGCATGATTTTTTCGCCTTCACCTTCCGGCACCGGTTGTTCGGAAGGGACGTCCTTAATGCGCACTATCGGAATAAATTCGCCGCCAAACACGGATTTGTAAAAATTAAACGCCTCTTCACAGTTTCCGTCGAAGGTCAGATAAGGGTTTACGGTTGTCATGCGTTATCTCCTTGAAGGCCATCTGGTCAGGCTACTAGTGTAGCAAGTCAGAGATATCGCTACTTAAAAATGACGAGTGGTGTGCTTCGCAATTGGTTCAATCAATTGCAAAGCACATCACTATATTGCCGCCATATGAATAACGATGCGCCTCCTCGCGCCTTGTCTGACGTCAATCTGGCTATTTTTAACATTCCTTCCAGTTTTATTCATTTGGATCAGTTATGCAACGATATTTCGACTTACTACACTAGCTTTTCGGATCCGACGAAGTCAACGATTCCTGGATCTTCTGGGCGTCATCAAGGTGCAGGGAGAAGGGTGAAAACAAATTGAACAACAGGAGCTTCAATTCTTGATTGCTGGTGCTGGGCATCAATTCGTTGTCGATCGTGTCGAGTATGTTCTGGTAGAGGATGACTTTGTGATTGATATAAGCTTTATCGAATTCTTCGCCGTGCAGCGCCTGTAGCCTGGCGAAATCCATTTCGCTGTCGGCTTTCAGGCTCTGGCTGATCGGATTGTCCTGGAGCGTGACGTTGAGCTTTGTTGCCAGTCCAATGGCTGACTGGCTGACTTCCGTGTGGTTGCCAACCATGCGTTGCGCATACGCCCTGATTTCTTCGTTGGCCGATCTGGACTGTGCCAGCTCGCCAGCCTCGATAGCGATCTTATTTGCAGTGACCACAACGTCCGCAATATGCGCATCGTGGATATCGCGCGGTTCCGCAACCGCCGAAAATGCCGGAGCCATCAGCCCAACTGCCAGAATGATTAGTTTTTTCAATACATGTCTCCTGATAGGTTTGAAGAGAACGGTCACCACCCGAGGGCTTGTTCCAACGCGTCGTACTAGTGATGAGTGGCATAGTTTAGATAAAGCTCATCTATTAGGCAACTTGTACGGCTATCGGTTGCATTCCCTGGATCTGGCATTGCAGTGAATTTGCCAGGATATGAAGGTCAGTTGCATCAAAAGTCTTTTCGGATCATAGTGCTAAACTGGGAAGCGAGCGATCTGCCGCCGGATTCGGTTCAACTAAGTGTAGTGAGTCAGAGATATCGTTACTTAAAAATGACTGGATTGCCGCCATACTGCGTTGCTCGTCGTTGCATATGAATCACTATGCGCCTCCTCGCGCCTTGTCTGACGCCAATCCAGTCATTTTTAACATTCCTTCCCGGTTTTTGAATCGGTTATGTAACGATATCTCTGACTCACTACACTAGAAGAACAGAAAATAACCACCGGCACGGGATTTGCTCCCCACCTTCGGATCAACCCGCCGCGTCTGACGCAAGCGCCGGCAAGTACATGAAAGGACAAGTGAAATGATTGCAACCAACACACCGGACGATCTCGCGGAAAACGACTTCCTCATCACGCGCATCATTGATGCGCCGCGAAAGCGTGTATTCCAGGCGTGGACCGATCCGATGCAGCTTGCGAGATGGTGGGGTCCGAAGGAAGTCACTAACGCCTGCAAGATGGACGTGCGGCCGGGAGGCAGCTATCGCATCGTCATGCGGACCCCCGATGGCGTCGAGTATCCGATCAAGGGTATCTATCGCGAAATCGCCGATTCGGAGCGGCTTATCATGACCATGGATTGTTCCGAACATCCGGAAGCGTGGCACGACCTCGTAAATCCGGACCGCAGGAAGGGCGAAGAGGGTGCAAGCAACCCTGCCGGGGAGATGCTCACCACGGTGACTTTCGAAGACCTCGGCGGCAAGACGAAGCTGACGATCCGGACGCGTTTCGAATCCGCCGCCATTCGCGACGCGATGCTGAAAATGGGGATGACCGAAGGATGGACGGAAAGCCTGGAACGTCTCCAGGAACACCTTCGGGAACATCCGACAATGTGAGATGTGGCTACGAGAGCACGCTGGTTCCTTCATGGACAGGCGTCTTCGGCCAAGCTGCCTGTAAGTTTGTTATTGTCTGACGACCGTCTTCCGGCAAACCTCCCAGTAAAATTAAGTCTTCGCTGCCGCCCTTGAACCCGCCAGCGCTTCTTGAAGCCTCTTTTCCTGATCGGGAGAAAGGGATGTCCGCAAAACTTTGCCTTTGACATCGGAGAATTCGGCCAGGACCTTTTCCGGTTGCACCTTGCGCGCAAGGATGAAAAGCGCCGATGAGTTGACGGGGATCGTTTCGCCCAGCGACTTGATGAAATTGTCGTTGATGCCATAATCGGATAACGAGCCCGACACGGCCCCCGTCCCGGCGCCGATCACGCCGCCAAGCAGGAATCCGGCAATCGGGTTCAGGAATATCAGACCGACGACTGCGCCCCAGAGGCTGCCGGAAAGCAGGCCGCTGGATGCGCCGAGCGCGGTGAGGTTGATGGTTTGCTTGAGGTGGACCTCGCCCTTCTCGTCGCGAACGACAATGACGGCATCCTCCAGGTCGATCAGATACTCCCTTTTCAGCTTTCTGAGCCTCGCCAAAACTTCATCGGCTGTGTGCGGGTTTTCAAATCCTACCACCACTAAATCGGACATGCTGTTCTCCAAACAAAATAGCTAATGTAACCCAGCGTATCATAGCCGAGCAATCTGCGCACCTGTCCCTGCCATTCGAACGCCGGCGGTCATTCCTGCGATGGTGACATGACGCCCCCGCATGACGGCGGGAAACCGGCATGCGGCGCTTGCCGGTTTCCCGCGTCAGAGTGGAAGGAAATTCCTAATGCTGGGTGACCGAGCCGCGCCATGCGCCGGTTTCGCTCCCACGGTTCTCAAGGAATGCTTTAAAACGCTTGAGATCGCCCCTGACGCGCAGCTTCCCCGCTCCCAGCGCGTCGCCGAGCCTTTCCATGAATCCCTTCGTGCCGTAATCCATTTGCAGCATGATCCGGGTGGTTGAATCGGAGATTTTATGAAAAGTCACGACACCCGCATTTTTGGCGCCGCTGGCGCTGCGCCAGGCGATCCGCTTATCCGGAATCTGTTCGGTGATCTCGGCGTCCCATTGTTCCTCCTTGCCGGCAATTTCGGCACGCCAGTATAGATGCGTGTCGTCCAGCTGCCGTACTTCGCACACGCCCTTCATGAACTTGGGGAAATCCTCGAATTGCGTCCATTGATTGTATGCAACGCTGACAGGCATATTCACCTCAATGGACTCTTCAATCGTCGTTTTCCCGGCATCGCGGGATTTTTTGAGCCGTTTCGATAACACCATGCCGCTTGCGGCAACCGCTGCGATCGTTGCAATTTTTCCAAACATTTGTGTCTCCTTTTGCGTCAGAGCCGCTTCACTCCCTGGGAAATTTTTTCCGTCCCAGGCTATTGCCGGGCTGGATGCCTGGATCAGTGAAGGCCGGCCGCAATTAAAAGAAAATTTGTCCACCGCTCGCCCGGATTGCCCGGATTCATGGGCGGCGAACAAATGCTTGGGTGAATGATGCCTCTTTCACGTGTTTACGATCTGTGCGGTGCTCAACGTAAGGGAAAATTGACGGAAATCCTGCCTGGAGAGGGTGTCGCTAGCGGGGGCCAGCACCCGGCTGTTTTGCCTGGCAGGCAGGGGCGGGGCGGTGTCGGGCGTATTTACAGCCGGCCGGCGCAGTGTAAAACCATACTTTAAACATGGTAAAGCCTGGCTAACGTAACCTGTTAGTCCCTATATGATTATTTTCATACGTCAAAAACTGGCACGATATGTGCTTAAAGTCATCATCAAGCCGATCGAATCCAGGTAACGCACGGATGAGGTTGTGTGAATATCACTAATAATACTCACTGGAGAAAGTAATGAACAAGAGGATAATAAACAAGACCATGACATGCAGCCTGCTTGCCGGCGCCCTGTTTGCGGGCAACGCACTGGCCGCGCCTATCAACCAGAGCTTCGATTCATTCGGCACGCTGGCGGCCGCCACTTTTGGCGGCACCGGTATTCCCAACGACGCGGTGGCGATCTCGGTCACGAGTATCGGAGGTGGGGTCACACTCGGGTTGACAGCCCATCAGCGGTATTTCAATCCCGCGCTTACGAATGATGGCGCAGGCACCTTCTTCGCGAATCCCGGCGTAGACACGCACGCACCGTCTTCCGCCACGGACCCGTATGCCACTTGGAACGTTGGTTTCTACATCGGCGGTACAGGCCAGGACGCCTACACCTACAAGCTCTTCTATGATTTTGACCGTGGTTCGAATACAGATGAAAATGATCATGGCCAGTTTTCCTTTCCGGGAAGCCCCGGCACTATCCAGGATTCCTGGAACCTCGGCATGAATTTCCTGGGTACTTCCATGCCAGGGCTCATCGATCCGGGTACCGGCACCTTTGACCCAAACAACGTTGGCGAGTACAGCTTCGCCCTCGTGGCTTATGACCTCCAGGGTGCCGAGGTTGATCGCTCCGCCATCGTCGTCCAGGTAGGCCAGGTTCCCGAACCCGGCACCCTTGCTCTGCTGGGCCTGGGTCTGGCTGGCCTCGCCGGCATGCGCCGCCGCAAGGCCTGATGATCCAATAGGTGTAAGTGAAGGCCCGGCGTTGCGCCGGGTTTTTGGGCCGCATATGGCCGGAATCGAAGATGGAATGCTGCGGCGAAGCGGCCGCGGCGCTCAAACCGTCGCCGACAAGCTCGGGCCTCGCCCATCAAGCGTAATTGAGCTCATTCCCATTTAGCTGGAAAATACGCCCGCGCAGAAATTTGTCCCGGGTTGCCGCGTTCTTTGTATGTGACTCACCGTACAGATTCGGCGATTGAAACACTGGAAATTACAAGCATCTATTTTTGCTTGACTTCTCCCGTCCTTAAATGCTTTTGCGCTGGCAGCAAAACCCGTCCGTTGAGGCTTGAGCGAGGCAGCACATGCCATGACTGTTTCTCCGTCATTTACCCAGAATCGCTTCCTGCATATGGTGCTGGCAGCCTATGCGCTGGTGTGGATCGGCACCGCGATCAGTCCGCGTGATTGGCTGGTCTGGGCGCTGGAGAATATCCTCGTGGCCGTTTTTGCCGTCATCCTCGTGGCGACGTACCGGCGGTTTGCTTTCTCGAATCTCTCCTACCTGCTGATCGCACTGTTTCTCAGTCTGCATGCCATCGGCACGCACACCGGCTACGCGAACTCGCCCATTGGCGATTGGCTTCGGGAAATGCTCAGCCTGCGCAGGAATCCGTATGATCGCATCATCCACTTCGCCTTTGGCCTGTTGCTGGCCTATCCGTTTCGCGAACTGCTGATCCGCACAGGCAGCTTCCGGGGCGGTGCGGCAAACTGGCTGCCGGTGAGCTTGATCCTGGGCGCGAGCGTTGGCTTTGAAGTCATGGAATCGCTGGTAGCGGAGATTGTCAGTCCCGGTACCGGTCCGGCGTGGCTCGGCGCGCAGGGAGACGAGTGGGATATGCAGCTGGACCTGGCTGCCGCGCTGCTCGGCGCGATAATCGGAATACTGCTTACATACGGGCGCGAGCGCGTCGTCATGAAGCACCGCGCTTCTCCATGAATGCAAGGCCATTCCGCCAGCGGCGGCTGCTGCAGGTCCTTTGCGCCTGTTATGCGATCATATGGGTCATTGCTGCAATCGACCCGGTGAAACGCAGCGACTGGCTGCTTGAGAATCTCCTCGTTTTTGTCTCGGTGCCAACGCTGATCTTCACCTACCGCCGGTTGCCGCTCTCAGACCCCGCCTACGTGCTCATTTTTTTCTTCCTTGTCATGCACGCCACGGGCGCGCACTATACCTACGCGGAAGTGCCGCTAGGCTTCTGGCTCAAAGACACATTTCACCTGGAACGCAACCATTTTGATCGGATCGTGCATTTCTCATTCGGCGTGATGGCGTATCCGATCCAGGAAATGCTCTTCCGCACCACGAAAGCGCGCGGATTCTGGGCATTGCTTCTCCCGGCGGCGATCATCGTGTCGTTCAGCGGATTCTTTGAAATTCTCGAGACGATCATCGCCATGCTGGTCAATCCCGAACTGGGCGCGGCGTATCTCGGGCTGCAGGGAGATGTCTGGGATGCGCAGAAGGACATGGCGCTCGCGATCCTCGGGTCGGCGCTGGCAATGGGTTTTGGAGTCAGACGCGCTTACGAACGGTCGCGCAGGTCCGTTACGCCTTCCTGCTCCGCACAATGATTACAGCAGAACATCACGCCGTTCTTCTCCAGGCCGTGGCCGACGATGCGCACACGGCAATGCGCGCAGACAGGCGCCAGCAACTGGATGGCGCATTCGAAGCTATCGAACGTATAAGTTTTATAGGAGGCGGTGACCTGAAAGGTCTTGTCGTATTCATTCCCGCATCCGTCGCATTTTGCCATGAATTTTTCCTCTGCCGGCATGGGCTGAAACCAGCTGCCTGAAAGCGGTAATCCACCTCGCTGCTATTCAGTATCCGAAATCAATGCTGACGCATCTCCTCCTTTTTTATAGTTTATAAAACAAAAAAGGCAAGTATTTGAAAGATAAATGCGGCCTTGAATACAGCGAATGACGGTTATTTGAAACGCCCGTCTCCAACGGCCCGCAAACGTAGTCGGCAGGTGATAAAGCCGATTGATCACATTTCGATAATGGCTTTGAGGGGCAGGTGGTCGGATGCCACGCGTGCAAGACCGCTGGCATGAACTTCCAGTTCGGTGAGCCGCCTGCGCGGGTGCACCCAGAGCCGGTCAAGCGCCATGAATGGGCGGCGCGCCGGGAAGGTCGCGCGATGCGGGGTGCGCTTGAAGTGCGCGTGCAGCCAGCGCAGGGGGCGTCCCCACAGGAACCATTCGTTCAAGTCGCCCATCAGCACATAAATATTTGCGGAGCCGATGTCGAACAGTTTAAGCAGCTGGCGAACCTGCTGGCGCCGCTCCCACGGCCTGAGCCCCAGATGCGTGGCGACGACTTGCACGCGCCGTCCGTTGCCGTCGAGGGTGACATCGAGGGCCCCGCGCGCTTCGTGTCCGGGCAGGGTCAGGTCAACCCGGTTCACCGCCAGGACAGGAAGCCTGGTCAATATGGCGTTGCCATAGTGCCGGGTCTCGCGCAGCAGGGTAGGGCCGGCAATGGCTGTCAATCCGGTTTTTGCGGCCAGATAATCCAATAGATCGCGGCCCTCGACGTCGTGATGCTCCACTTCCTGCAGCGCCAGGACGTCGGCGTTCAGTTCCCGCAAGACGTGCACGATGCGTTCAGGTTCGAAACGGCCATCCGCGCCAATGCATGCGTGTATGTTGTAGGTAGCGAGCGTCAAGTACATGGGTATCTCTCAATCCAAATAATCCAAATTTGCAGACCTCCGCTTCGTGACGGCCTGCTTACCTGTTTTGCGCGATTCGACCGTGAGTTTGGCAAATGTCGGTGTTTGTCGGGTTACGCTGTGCTAACCGATTGACAAAACCTGGTTTGTGAGCGCGTGAACTGTTGCGCCTTTTGATCACTTGGGCTTTCTGGACCGCTCGCATCGCCGGGTATAAGGGTTGTTCACCAGGTTGGCGTTGTAATAACGGGGGTCTTGCGTCACTTCCTCACCGGCCCAGGAGGGTTTGTCAAATATCTGCTGTTCGTTTTCCAGTTCGATCTCCGCTACTATCAGACCCGCGTTATCGCCAAAAAATTCATCGACCTCCCAAGTGAGTCCGCCGTAATCAATGCGGTATCTTCGCTTTTCGATCAGCGGCCGCAGGCACAGACCCTCCAGCAGTTCCGTGGCATGGGCAACGGGGATCGGGTACTCGTATTCGGCGCGTGTCGCATTTTCGGTGATGCCCTTGATGGTCAGGTAGGCGGCATCGCCCGCAATACGCACGCGAACCGTGCGTTCCTTATCGATACTCAGGTAACCCTGGCGAATCTCGGTGGATTCAGCGTGGCGCCACGGTGCATCACCTTGTTCTTCAACGAGAAACTTGCGCTCGATTTCCTTATTCATAGTCTTCCTCATCTGGCAGCGGCCGGATTCCCATAATGCGGGAGATGGCCAGTGGATAGGCAACGTTTTCAAACTGCGCCATCGCCAAAGCCGATCGCACCGAGAGAACCCGCTCTGCGTGCTGCGACTCGATTGCAATGGATTCGATCACCGCGCCGTTGACCAATATATGGTCTATCTCCACCGGGCAATCCTGCAGTGTGAAGCGAAAGCGGCGCTTGAATATATTGGCACGATAAAGGGGGGCGCTGCGCTCGCTGTCCGGGGCAATATGATTAAGCAATTCCCTTTGCGTCAGCGCGGCCGGAAAGGGAGAAACCTGCGCCAGGGCAGCGACGGGAAACAGCCTGCCGGGGATGGCTCCAAGATCGACGGGAAACGCCCATACTCCGGCGGGTTCCCAGCGTTCCAGCCCCTCGGAACGTTCGAGCAGGCGTTTGAGCTCCAGTCTGCTCCCGCGAATTTTGACGTTGCGGTCGCAATCTTCGTTATCGAGGAGATAAATTTCCCTGCTCTCGTTGATCGATTCGCAAGGCGCCGTTTCGCGGATGCGTCCTTCAATCGCATCGAAACCGTGCCCGAAGACCCGGAACTCGAAGCGCGGCACGATCTCATTCATCGGCCAGCCACGCTGCCGGGAAGGGAGAGGGAAGGGGAAAAGCGGCAGATCGCGCTGGCGCAAACCTTTCAGGCATATCCGCGGATATTATTAGCAGCCTGTCGGACTTAAAGAAATCGGCTGCAAAAGCGTCTGGACGGTGCATATTTCACCGCCTTTTTCGACCAATAGAACAACTATTGGCCTTCGAAATCGTCAAAATCTGTCCTCGCCCAGTCACCTTTTCGCATCGATTCTTCAAGTCCGACAGGCTAGTTGGATGCGTATTCATTTTCCCGTTCCTCCGTGAAATCCGCTCAATCGGTCGTTGCTCTCAGCCGGGAATTTCGCCGCTGCCCTTCCCAGCGCCAGAATGCCCAGCCGCTGGCGATAATGACGGCGACGACCGCCGCCAGCAGGGCAAATGCCGGCAGATCCGGTTTCTGGATAGTGGCGGCCAGCCGATCCGTAAACAGGGATATGCCCACCATTCCCGGCAGCATTCCGATGGCGCTGCCGATGACAAAATCCCGAAAGCGAATTTGCGAGGCGCCCGCGATCATGTTGACGACCGTGAACGGCGCGAATGGGACAATCCGGACGACGATGACAGTGATCAACCCGCGATGCGCCAGGCGCCTGTTCAATTCACGGAGCTTGGTGCCGGCAAACCGCCGCACCGTGTTGCGGCCGAGCAAATGGCCGAGCGCGTAAGTCGACATTGCGCTCAGCAGGGCGCCGAGCATTGAATAGAGAAAACCATACCATGGGCCGAATACCAGCACGCAGACAACGATGAGCACGACAAGGGGAAACGCAACCAGGCCGCCGATAATGAAAACGCCCAGCGCCAGTAGCGGCGCGCCAGGCATCTGTTCGAAGTGCGCGCCGACGCCGACCAGTGTCTCGACGTTCACCCATTCCCGCAGCGGTGACCAGTGCCAGGCGGCAGTCAACCCCAGGATGGCGGCAAGTATCGATACAATCAAAGCGATATGGTGGCGCATGGGCCGTCGCTGTTCCGGGGGAACAAATTCCTTTATCAGCTGGTCCGCATCGATCGGCTGGTCCGGGTCGACGATCCGGCTATCCGGCACCAGCGCATCCATGTCCGGCGTCACGCGAAACGTCAGCGGGGTCAAGGTGCGCGCCGCACCGCCAAGGGATTCAATGGCGCGGATCAGCGAACCTTCGCGCGAAAGGCGCGCCTCGATCTCGCGCGGCTCCGCCGCCAAGTGCTCCCCCAGCAGGCGGTTGCGAAAAATGTGGATGGCGCCGCGAATGCGCACGTCGCCGGCAGCCTCAAGCACCAGGTCGCATTCGGTATCGAGCCCCATCGAGCGATTATTGAGGTTGGCGGAGCCCACGCGGACCAGTTCATCGTCGATGATGATCAACTTGGAGTGAACATTGACGCATATCCCGTCAAGGCCGGGCACGCAGGGATAATACAGCCGCAGGCGATGATGGCGGTCCGCCTCCTGCAGCCGCTTGAACAAACGCTCGCGCAAAACGTCCATGGTATTCTGCGACAGCCAGCCATCGGTATATTCCGGCAGCAGCACAACAACCTCCGGCCCGTCATCCTCCCTCAGCCGCCTTGCCAGGGCGGCACCCACCTTGTCCGCCGTGAAATACTGGGCTTCAATGTAGATCGCATCGCGCGCGGAGGCAATCGCATCCACGAGGTATTTCTCCACCTCGCGCACTTCTGCCCGGTTTTCGTATTTGGGAACCGTACGGGCGATCGCGACCGGGGCATTTTCCAGGTCCGGCGCCAGGTAATCCGGCCATTGGCCAGGTACGCCGCCCCCAGCCTGGTTTTGCTGCGGAGATCGCTCCGGGGGGGATAATTTCTCGCCTGTTGCAAGATACCAGCGCTCGCGTGCAAGTTCGCCGAGCGCGGCCGCAACCGGGCCACTGACCATCATCTGGATGTCATGATAAGGCTGAGGCACCGGCTCCGTTTCCACCTCGCGCCGGCGCGGATCGTCAGGCCGGTGTTCGGGGGTATCCCAGCGCCCACGCGTCAGGTCCAGGCCCCCGGCAAACGCCACGCGATCATCGGCTACCACAATTTTCTGGTGATGGCACGCCCTGGCGGGATGTTGATCGTCCAGGTGAAAATGCAGACGAGGGTGGGCATTCCAATCCTCCTTGTAGAGCGGCATCCATTCACGAGCCGTGGAAAAGATCATGGTGAAGTCCCAATCCAGGACATGGATCTGGAGTTGATCGCTGCGCTCGAGCAGGCTATTGAGGAAATCGCCCAAACGGACCGGCAGGCCGTCGGATTCCTGGCCCCTGACCAGCTCCACCCGGCTGTCGATATCCCAGCCGATGATCAATAGTGACCGTTGAGCCTGTTTTGCCGTTTCCCGGAAGGCACGAAAAAAATTGGCCCCATCCACGAGAAAGGCAATCCGGTCGGCGTGTTCGATGCGCCAGCAATTTCTGCCCGGCTTCAGGATGGAAGGGTGTGTCATGGAAGTATCCCGGGTATCCCGATAAACTCGAAGTTTTGCAGGTTAGGGTAGCGCAATCTGGAGAATCACCGTTTTTTTTGCCAAACGCACCGGCTGCAAACGTACCGCCTGCATATGGGCTGTAGGAGCGGCAAACCGCAGCTGCCTGTCCCGCAGTTTGTTCCGCAGTTATTCATGTAGCGGGTATCCGCAGGTTTGAATTTATCGAGACATCCATCAATTTTTAAAGGTTCGCGGCGGGGAGCGTAATGACCACCGTTGGCGGGCTGACGACCTGTACCGTGGCTTGTGCCTCGGTCAGCGCGCCGGTCAACGTGCTCAGTTCCTCCAGCCCGCTGACAGTTGCAACATCCGCCAGGAGTTCCGGGCCGCCTGACGCATCAATCTCTTCCAGTTGGACCCGGGGCGCCCCTGGATGCAGGGTGCGATATAACGCATGATTATAGTTTTCCGGTAAGGTGATTTTTATCTGCTCAGCCTGGTCCAGCAGCGCCGGTATTGATTCAATCGTTTCATGTCCATGCCAGGGTAATTCGATCAACGGTTCTTTTTCCATTGTTTGCTCCTGATTTATCCAGTGGATGTCATTGCTCCGTCTTGCGGAAATCCGATATTTGAGAGCAGTATTCAAATGCCGTTGGCCAAGTGTGCCAAGCGTCTTTGCCGACGACGGCGCTCTCCCGCTGTCCCGGCCGATGCATCCGACCGGTGGGAGGTGCCGCCATGTAATATCCGCCAACGAAGTGATGAATGCCAGATTCGAACTGAAATAATATGCGCCTGGCTGCCTGAGCCTTCCGTTCGCTGTCGTACATAGAAGAAGCGGGAACCCGGCGGCCACGAAAGTCGCCAGGAGGAGCGCGGCCGGATTCGTCAATGGCGTTATTGGTCTGGTGAAAGGAAAACCGTATTTCATGGGGCGCATGGGTTCGCTAGCGCACAGAAAAGCAGGGCCGACCGTGCAATGCTTTGTGATGCGAAGGAAAAATGATGAACCAGGGGATGCATCGGTTTTGCCCGACGCGATGATTGTTTTCTCAAGAGCCCAGTGATGAAAAATAAAACAGCCATTGTTTCATTCGCGGCGAGCGCGCTCCTGGTTTCAATGCTTGCCGGTTGCGAAACCCGCAATACGGAGGAAGAAGTCCGGCCTGTTGACTGGTACGAATCAAACGACACCGAACGAGCCGCAAAGCTGACCGAATGCATGGCCAATCCGGGCATGCTCGACGGGACGCCAAATTGCGTGAACGCCAGCCGTGCGGAGAATAACGTGAAAGCCGAAGCAAAATGGGGCACCGGGAGCGAAGGCGTAAGAACCACGCCACCGATAACCAATTAGGGCGTATCTGCCAACTTGGCCTGTTTGCACTATTTCATTTCTTCCAATGGAAGCAGGTCAGCGCGTAGGTCGGATTGAGCGGAGCGTAATCCGATGCCGGAGGTGAGTAAAAGATCGGCAGGGTTGCAGGTTGACAAGCAATTTAAACAATTGCATTGACAGCGAAAAAGCTGGTGTTTAGATCTGTCGGATTACGCTCTGCTAATCCGGCCTACCTAAATATCCGAACTCAACTAAATCTTGGGGATGCGAAGTGTCTTACTGATCATCAAGGTACCGGACAATACGAACAGCAGGACCAGGGGGTGCAATTCCCAGGGCCCAACCGTCCAAACCCCCCAGTAAAGATTCTCGCCAAGCCGCCCCGCCCAGGCAGCGAACGCCAGCACGCCTGTCAGGACAATACTGGTTGGGATCGGCGTGCCTTCGAAGTAAGCCACCTTGTCGGTGCCTTCCGAGAGGCTCTCCGCGGTGACATTGAATCGTGCCAGCCGGCTGACTCCGCAACATACGAAGTAAACCAGCGCTACCCAATCCCAGCCGCCGCGCAACCCGGCAGCGAAACCGAGGGCCGCCGGGGCGATGCCAAACGAAAGGATGTCCGCCAGAGAGTCGAGCTCCCGCCCCAGCGCCGAATGCTGGTGCCGCCACCGCGCGATACGCCCATCGAGCACGTCAAATACAAAAGCTGCCGCCATCATGGCAGCCGAGCCGAAGAAGTGCGTCACCGACCGGCTATCCATGTAGAGCATCGCGAACAGCACGGCAGCCACCCCGCCGCCCGCGTTGCCCAGCGTGAAGAAGTCCGCCAGCTGGAACCCGCGAATCATCGAAAAATGCCTGGAGCGATCGGGGGGGAGGGGCATGGGGTCAGTTTACCCGCAAAGGTAAACTTGATTCATCGGTTTAAATTGTGCGTGGGGGTCGACAACTCTCGTCAGCTTCCCCTGGAAGCCGATAAGGCTTGCCTCTGTTAATCCAAGCCGAAAGTTTATAGAATGAGAAAAAGTCACTCCGAAACGATCAAACCCGCCAGCCCAGCGGGTTTTTTATTTCTAATAATCCATCGGATTTGGAATTGGCGCTACGCCTATGCTAGGGCCCTCTTCTTTTTTCCAGAACACTTGGGGCTCAGGCCATCCGACAAGTGTCTCTTCATATGAATACGTGTCCATGGGTTTGTCGGAGCTAAAAATAGCGAAGTCAATTCGCTCAATATGGCCCTCCTTAGTACGAATATAAGGAACATACCGATGCATTTTGTTCTCCGCGAGGTTGGCGAATGACAAGGCAATTCAGTAAATTAGTATATGCTATGCAAATTCAATTGCACGGCTTTTTGGTAATCCTGGAC
>JBOIFK010000241.1:0-4869 GCA_050741585.1 Nitrosospira sp. | reverse complement strand
ACATATGAAGGCCGCTCTGAAAATTCTTCGCTGCCAGCATCTTGTCGAACAGCGCCCGCGGGATAGGCTCGCCGCTGGCAACATGCCTGGTCATGTTACGCACTACTTCCCATTCCCAGCAGAAATTTTCCATGAATTGACTGGGTAGTTCCACCGCGTCCCATTCCACGCCATTGATCCCGGATACACCCAGGTCCTCCACTTGAGTGAGGAGGTGATGGAGGCCATGACCAAATTCGTGAAACAGTGTTATGACTTCATCATGGGTAAATAGAGCGGGGCGACTCTGGCCATTAAAACCAACGGGCGCGGAGAAATTGCAGTTGAGATACGCGACCGGCGGTTGGATGCCGTGTTCTCCGGTTCCAATTCGGCGGCGGCTGACAGCATCATCCATCCATCCTCCACCACGTTTGCCAGGGCGAGCGTAGAGGTCGAGATAAAATTGGCCGATCAGGTTTCCGTCGGCATGACTGATATTGAAAAATTTTACATCAGGGTGCCAGAGCTGAATGTTGGTCACCTCCGCTGGAGGAGCAATAACAATGCCGTAAATATCCTCTACAAGCCGGAACATGCCGGTTAGTACACTGGTTTCGGGGAAATACTGCTTCACCTCCTGTTCGGAGAACGCGTAGCGGTCAAGGCGCAACTTCTCGCTCACATAGGCCAAATCCCATGATTCTAGTTTTTCCAACTGCAATTTATCGACGGCGAACTGGCTTAGCTCCCTCAAGTCGCGTTCAGCGTAAGGTTTGGCCCTGGCGGCAAGCTCATCAAGAAACTCCAGCACCTGTTTCGGAGTGGAGGCCATTTTCGTCGCGAGCGACACTTCGGCAAAGGAATCAAATCCCAGTATCCTGGCCTCTTCCTTGCGTAATTCGAGTATCCTGCCGATAAGCGGCGTATTATCCCAATCAGCCACGCTGGCGGGCGGAGCAGACGCTCCAATCTCGCTGGCGCGAGTGGAATATGCACGATACATTTTCTCGCGCAATGCCCGGTTATCTGCATACTGCATGAAGGGCAAATAAGATGGAGCGTGCAACGTGAATTTCCAGCCTGCGGCACCATCTTTTTCTGCAATCTCTCTTGCCGTTTGCAGCACATCGGCCGGAATGCCTGACAATTCATCGGCATTCTCCACATGCAAGATAAAGTGATTGGTGGCATCCAGCAGGTTATCGTTGAACCTGGAAGAAAGTGCCGACAATTCTTCCTGAATCTGAAGGAAACGCTCTTTTTCCTGTGGCGGAAGTTCTGCTCCACCCAAGCGGAAATCCCGTAATTCATTCTCGATGATTTTTTTTCGCGCACGACTCAGATTCTCAAATTCCGCATGACTGCGAAGCTGTCTGAATTTCTCAAATAGCGCCTGGTCCTGAGCCAGCTCGGCATAATACTGAGTCACCAGCGGCAGATTGGTGTTATATATTTCGCGCAATTCGGGGCTATTTACCACAGCATTCATGTGCGATACCTGCCCCCAGGCGCGGGACAGGTGTTCGTTGGCATCAACTATTGGCTGGACGAAATTCTGCCAGGTAGGCATGGTGTGATCGTCACGTACTCTGGCAACAATAGCGCGGTTATCGGCCAGTAGTTGCTTTAACGCCGGAGTAACGTGTTCGGTTCGAATATCTGCAAAGCGCGGTAATCCAGAAAAATCAAGCAGAGGGTTTGTCATATTGTCCATAAGGATGATTTCAGATGTTCAGCTATCAATGAACGTGGTGCCGGAAAGGGACGGCGCGAGGCTGCGGCTTAGCCTTCGTGTACGATGTTGCCGTTAACCAGGGTATATTTTACTCTGCCTTGCAGTTCCATACCCAGAAACGGTGTGTTTTTGCCTTGACTTTTGAGTGCTGCCGCTTTCACCTTCCAGTATCCGTCAGGGTCAAAAATGCACAGATCGGCGGCAGTGCCGGGAGATAAGTGACCGGCATCCACACCAAGTATCCGGGCAGGTTCCACCGTAATCTTGGCCAGCGCGTCAGTCAGCGGGATCTTCATTTCGGCTGCCCATTTCAAAGTAAGCGGCAACAGCAATTCGAGGCCGGTGGCACCGGCCTCGGCCTCACCGAATGGCAGCAGCTTGGCATCTTCGTCCACTGGCGTGTGGTCGGAGCATATCGCATCTATCGTGCCATCCAGCAGACCGGCACGCAGCGCATTACGATCACTTAACCCTCGCAGTGGGGGAACAAGATGACAATTTGAATCGAAGAATCCGATGTCCATTTCGGTCAGATGCATATGATTGATCGCTACGTCGCAGGTAATGGGCAGCCCTTGTTGCCTTGCCGCGCGCACCATGGACACACCTTCTGCACTGGAAATTCGGCACAGGTGTACCGCGGCGCCGGTCTCTCTTGCGACCAGAATAATACTCGACAAGGCTACCGTTTCCGCGCATACGGAAACGGCCGGCAGACCCAACCGGGTCGCCACTTCACCATCGTGGGCCACACCGCCATCAGCGAGGCTTGCGTCCTGAGGGCGCAGCCATACTCCGAAACCGAAAGTGAAGGCATATTGCATGGCATGCATCATTACACGCATGCTGGTGAGCGGGATGTCGGACTGGCCGAAGGCGATGCAGCCTGCATCACGTAATTCAGCCATTTCCGTCAGCCTTTCGCCTTTCAAGCCTTGAGTAAGCGCGCCGATGGGATAGACATGGGCCTGATTGAGATTTTTGGCGCGGTACTTCAGCATTTCCACCAACCCCGGCTCATCCAGTGGCGGATCGGTATCCGGAGAGCAGGCCAGACTGGTAATACCGCCCGCCACAGCTGCTTCCATCTCGGATTCCAGCGTGGCCTTGTACTCAAATCCGGGTTCGCGCAAGCGCGCCGAGAGATCCACCAGACCGGGACACACCACCAGGTCTCTCGCGTTTATTTCACGGTTGGCCTGGAAACCATGTGGCGCGGCGCCGACAGCAACGATTCTTCCGGCAGCGATAAATATGTCCATGATGGCGTCAATCCCGTTTTTCGGGTCTACCACACGGCCGTTCTTTATGAAGAGTTTCATCTTGTCTTCAATTTCCCGCCAAAATGGACATTACCGCCATTCGTACTGCGATGCCAAATGTTACCTGCGGCAGAATAACCGACTGTTTGCCGTCGGCGACGGCGGAGTCGATTTCGACGCCGCGGTTCATCGGGCCGGGATGCAGCACAATGGCATCGCGTCTCGCCAGCGCCAATTTTTCCTGCGTAAGCCCATAGTATTTGAAATACTCTTCCGCGCTGGGGAGCCTCGCACTCAGCATGCGCTCATTTTGCAAACGCAGCATCAATAGCACATCCACATCTTTCAGCCCTTGCGTCATCTCGTGATAAACATGCACACCAAGACGCTCGACTTTGGCAGGCAGCAAGGTTTTAGGCGCGATTACCCGCACTTCCGGTACTCCCAGCGTGGTAAGCGCATGAATCTGCGAACGGGCTACCCGCGAGTGCAGGATATCGCCAACAATGGCTACGCGCAGATTATGGAAATCGCGTTTGTAATGGCGAATGGTGAACATATCGAGCAATCCCTGGGTAGGGTGCGCATGCCGGCCGTCGCCGGCATTGATAACGTGAATTTCGGGCCGCACATGACGCGCGATCAAATGTGCTGTCCCGCTTTGCGAATGACGCACAACGAACATGTCAGCATGCATGGCGGAGAGATTATTCACCGTATCCAGCAGGGTCTCACCTTTGGATTGCGAGGAAGCTGCAATATTGAGGTTGATCACATCCGCTGACAGGCGCTTTGCGGCGATTTCGAATGTTGTACGAGTGCGAGTACTGGGCTCGAAGAATAAGTTGAATATGGATTTGCCGCGTAGCAGGGGGACTTTTTTTACGTCGCGCCCAGTCACACCGACGAAAGATTCGGCGGTATCGAGTATGTTCAACAGAATGGGGGCGGGCAACCCCTCGGTGGTGAGAAGATGTTGGAGTTCGCCGTTCTTGTTCAGCTGCGGGTTGTTATTCATTGCCCCGAAGAGTTTTTGTTATATAAACTCAGGCTCAATTTTCCGTCGATGCCTTTTTCCAGCGCGAGCATCTTATCCGATGGCAGAGCGATCGTTATGCCAATATACTGGGCGGCGATAGGCAATTCCCTGTCCCCGCGGTCCAGCAGTGTGGCGAGGCGGATGCTTGCCGGCCGGCCGTAGTCGAACAATTCATTGATGGCGGCGCGAATGGTGCGTCCGGTATAGAGCACATCGTCCACCAGGATGATGTGACTACCTTCCACCTCGAAAGGAATATCCGAGGGCTTGACCTGGGGGTGCAAGCCGATCTGGCCAAAATCGTCTCGATAGAACGAAACATCCAGCGTCCCAAGAGGAAGCGCGAGATCCAGATCCTGGTGCAACCGTTCCGCCAGCCAGACACCTCCGGTGTAAATTCCAACCAGTGCAGTGTTCGCGGAAACATCAGGCCGTATCCTTCCGGTTAGACTGGCAAGCAGTTGTTCCGCATCAGGCAGTTGCATCTTGTCTGTCAAAGTAAGATTGTAATATCAATTGCGCCGCGACCTGATCCAGCGCGGGTTTCTGTTTTCTGCCTTTGATGCCCGCTTCCCGCAGCGCTTCGCCAGCACTAACGGAAGTGTAGCGTTCATCCACGAACACGGTCTTAATGCCAAAGCGCCCCTCGAGACGCCGTGCAAAACGCCGGCTCAGCTGAGTCAATTCGTGTTCCGTGTCATCGGCATGGGTTGGCAGACCCACTACCAGCAGCACCGGCTGCCATTCTTCAATCAGGCTGGCGATATGATCGAAGCGTCCTACGGTATGCTCTTCGCTAACCGTGGCAAGAGGGTGCGCCAGACCCAATTCCAGATTTCCCACCGCTACAC
>JBOIFK010000240.1:0-3028 GCA_050741585.1 Nitrosospira sp. | reverse complement strand
TCTCGACACTCATCGACATGCTCAAGAAAAAGATCGCCTTGACCGAAGAAGACTAAATAAAGCCACGCAGCAGCAGGGTCGAGTGCCCCAAATTCTTCCTGAAGGATGACCATCCCAACCAAAGCTTCTCACAGCCGTGTTTATAGCATTTTTGCGCGCTGGGTCGTTGCTTGTTATCGCCACGCTGCCTGGATTCTGCTTGCAGCGGCGGCGCTCACCGTAGTCTGTACGCTATATACCTCGCGCAACCTTGTCATGTACACCGATACGACAGACATGCTCTCCGAGCATCTGCCGTTTCGTGCCAATGACGAGCGCTACAGAAAAGCGTTTTCCCAGGACGCCGACATCATGTTGCTGGTGCTGGAAGCGCCCACGCCTGAGCAGGCCCATGTTGCGGCGAAGCATCTCTCAGCACGTCTGAAAAACGATACCGGCAATTTTCAGGACGTTTACGCGCCCAACGTCGACGACTTTCTGATCCGCAATGGATTGTTCTATGAAGACATTCCGGAACTGGAACAAATAACGGACCGTCTGGCGGAGGCACAACCTCTCATAGCGCAAATCGCCAGGGATCCTTCCCTGGAAACCTTTGCTTCCGTGCTGACCAGAGCAGTGGAGGAGTTGAGCAAAGGGCGCAGCTTCGAACTACGGCCGGTATTGAACGGCGTTAGCGCAACCTTGGAGGCGCGGCTTGCGAAGCAACCGCGGGCGCTATCATGGCAATCCCTATTCAGCGGCGAGCCGCAGAAAAAACATTACCAGCAGCTGATTATGGTAAAGCCGGTACTGAACTATACCCAGTTGTTCCCGGCGGAGGCATCAATTACCGCATTGCGCAATTCAGCGCAAGAGCTCGGCATAACAGATGACGGCCCGGTGCGCCTGCACATTACCGGTGAGGTCGCTTTATCGCACGAAGAGCTTAACAGTTCATTAAGCGGCATGGAGTATGCCGGGGCACTTTCGTTGTTGATGGTGGCGGCCGTGCTCTATGCGGGAATGCGGGCAGCCAGAGTGGTGCTGGTAGTATTGCTCAGCCTGGTATTAGGTTTGATTTTCACTGCGACGTTCGCTACGGTTGCCGTCGGGCACCTGAACGTAATCTCAATTGCATTTGCTGTCCTCTATATAGGGCTCGGGGTGGATTACGCCATTCACTTCCTCATGCGCTACCGCGAAATATTGGAAAGCGGCCTGCCAACGGTGGAGGCTATGCACGAGGCTGGCGGAGAGGCCGGTGATGCCCTCGCTGCCTGTGCCCTTACGACATCCATTGGCTTCTATGCATTCATGCCTACTGCCTATCGCGGCGTTGCGGAACTGGGGCTGATCTCCGGGACCGGAATGCTGATCAGCTTATTTGTTACCTTGACACTGGTGCCTGCATTGCAACGTTACCTTCCGACGCGGCCTTCAACGGTTTCCGGCATGGAGGAATCGCTGGGAAAATTGCTTGAGTTCACGCTGAAGTGGCGCAAGTGGGTATATATCGCGACTTTGGCTGGATTAGCTGGCGCCCTGATCACGTTACCCCGGATCGAATTTGATTACAACCTGTTGAATATGCAAAATCCGAAAGACCAGGCGGTGCAAGCTTTCCGCAAACTTCTTGCCGATCCCGACAACTCTCCCTGGCAAGCCGTCGCACTGGCGCGGAGTCATGAAGAGCTGGAAGATCTGGCGCAGCGGTTGAGCAAATTGCGCGAAGTAAGCAGAGTGATCACGATTCTCGATTTTGTGCCGGCCGGGCAGGAAGAGAAACTTCCGCTGATTGAGGAAATGGCGCTCACCATGGGGCCGATCGCGTTGGCAACGCGGCCCCATGCAGCGGACGAGCAACAACCCCTGCGGCAACGTACCGCCTTGGATCTCCTTGCCGCAGCTTTGGACCGGTTTATTGCAGATCACCCGGAGCACCCTGCATCAGCATCCGGGCGAAGTCTTCGGTCGTCCCTCACAAAGCTGTTCACGCACCTCGACGCGGCGAATCCGAGTGAGAGGCGCAAGCTGCTACAGTCGACAGAAGAGGATCTACTTTTGACATTACCTGTTGCGTTGCAGGTTCTGCGCGCTGCCACCGAAGCCGCTCCGTTTGAGCAGCACGATCTGCCCATCTCATTGCGCAGCCGCTGGCATAGCCAGTCCGGGGAATACCGGGTTGCGATTTATCCCGCCGATGACATCAACGACAACCGGGCACTGCGGCGTTTTGTGCGGGCGGTCCAGAAAGTGGCGCCACAGGCCACGGGAGCGCCGATGGTCAGCCTTGAGGCGGGGGAGGCCGTGGTGGAGGCGTTCGTTCAGGCTTTCACATTAGCTCTGGCAGGGATTATGGTAGCGCTCTGGATTTTGCTGCGTAGTGTCACCTACTCGCTGTTGGTTCTCGCTCCGCTTCTGCTGGCCGCCATATTTACTGGCGCTTTAACCGTTCTGCTGAACGTTCCGTTCAATTTTGCCAATATTATTGCTCTGCCATTACTGCTGGGTATCGGTATCGACAGTGCCCTTCATATGGTCCATCGCAGTCGTAAAGGCGGATCCATCCACGAAAACCTGATTCACACCAGTACCACGCGAGCCATCGTATACAGCGCCTTGACCACGTTGGCAGGTTTCGGAAGTCTCATGTTCTCATCGCATCAAGGTACCGCCAGCATGGGAATGCTGCTTACCGTGGGATTGGTTTTTACTCTCATTAGCACCCTGATCATACTTCCTGCCCTGATGCGCGCTACCACTCACGATATAAAAGGCACCTTGTGATTGCCCGGACTGGGTTTTCGCGCGTCAATGTTGGCGTAATAATCTACTGAATCTGAATAAGACCCGCACATGTGCCAAACGGAGCATATTTGGAGGCTTGTTAGTTGCCCGCAATCCTATGTCGAACAATACGCACCAAGTCGGCAATTATTGTTTATACTTCGCACCTTGTGACCACTCGATGTAGCGAAAGATGCCGCGAACCCCGGAGACAGAAACATCAACCACGCTGGATGTCCGTGCTGGCACGAGGCATAGG
>JBOIFK010000239.1:0-7259 GCA_050741585.1 Nitrosospira sp. | reverse complement strand
TTGGCGCAAACAAATCTTCTTCTTCCCGCAATCCAGCCAGATTTAAAGCTTCGCTTTCTGACTGCTCGCGGATAAAATCCATCACCGCATTGACGGTCACGCGCCCTACCAGTTTGTCTTCCGCATTCACCACCGAAGCGGAAACGAGATCATAGCGCTCGAATGCCTGCGCAGCCTGGTGTGCGTTATCATTAGGATGAAGCTTCACCATCTCCGTACTCATCACCGAAACGACTTCAGCGTCGGGATCGCTGACCAGCAGGCGGTTCACCGGCAGCACGCCTTTGAGGCGCTCGTTCCGATCCACAACGAACAGCTGATCGGTATGGTCAGGCAACTCCTCCAAGCGGCGCAGATAACGCAGCACGACTTCCAGGGTCACATCCTCGCGAATGGTGACGACGTCGAAATCCATCAATGCGCCCACCGCATCTTCCGGATAAGACATTGCAGCGCGTAACTGCTCACGCTCCTCCATCGGCAGCGACTGGAACACATCATCGATAACATAACGTGGCAGATCATGGGCGAGGTCGGCAATTTCGTCGGCATCAAGCTGTTCTGCCGCAGCCCGCATCTCCCTGCTATCCATGGTGGCAATCAGCGTTTCGCGCACCGCATCCGAGACTTCCAGAAGGATTTCGCCGTCGCAGTCCGCCTTGACCAGTTCCCAGATCATAAGGCGGTCTTCCAGCGGCATGGCCTCCAGGATATGTGCAATATCCGCAGGATGAAGCTTGTCGAGAATGTTTTGCAGTTCCGCCAGGTTCTGTTTATGCACCAGGGTTTCGACTAATTCCTGGCGCGGCATTTGTTGCGTATGCACGAGCCCTTCCACCAACTTGTGTTTGTGCAATAGATGGGTCAGCCGCTGCAGGTTCTCTTGCAGGCTTTCGGTTTTTCTGAGGTTATTTGCTTTGGTCATGGCCGATCGCCCTGGTCGCGCGACAGAATTGCCCGATTGTAGGGAAAATCGGAAGGCGGGGCGAATATTATGACAAAAATAATAAACCCAACCCCGGCAGTTAACTCTATTTTTTAGTTAGTGCCATGACTTGAGAGGAACTTTCCCTCTTTGACGTTTACTTCTTAACGAAACCGTTACAGGGCGAATTTAGACGAATAGAGAGGATGGCATCCATGCTACAAGGTAAGCCGATGAGAAACCTCAGGGAATTTGTGTCGATGCCATCCGGCTGAGGATGATATCGGTTTTCTTTAATAACCACGGTGTATTGCGATGACGGTCATAGAATCGTGGATTGGGAACCATAGCGGCAAGGCAAGCAGCCTGTTCCGGCGTGATAGAGGAGGCGGAAACGCCGTAGTAGTGGCGGATGGCAGCCTCCGCACCGAATACGCCGTTCCCCCATTCGATCACATTCAAATAAATTTCCAGGATACGGCGTTTAGACATCACCTGTTCCAGCATCAACGTAATGATGGCCTCTTCGATTTTGCGTAATGGCGTTTTCTTGCTGGAAAGCAATAAATTTTTTGCAAGCTGCTGGCTGATGGTGGAGCCGCCCGCGACCAATCTGCCCTTTTTCTGATTTTTTTCATAGGCCTTCTGGATAGCCTCGAAATCAAAACCCTCATGTTCCAGAAATTTACTATCTTCGGCAGCAATGATTGCACGCTTGAGATGAGGGGAAATCCGCTCATAAGGCGTCCACTGCATGCGCAGCACCGTCGCGGAATTTTTTTTCCGTAAGACATCTAGTTGATCCCGCATGAACGCGCTGGTGGAGGGATTGTAAAAATTCCAATAAACAACGTGGCTAAAAATCCATACCTGATAGAAAAATACCAAACCGAAAAAAAACAGAAGCGTGCGCCAGAACCAGCGCTTAAACATGAATCCGCCAGTCGACCGCTTATTTTTTATTCTAACACCATGACCCGTAATGATTTTTGCCCCCCTTCACCTTTACCTCTTTGGGAAGTTCGCCAAGAAATCCTCCGTAGGTTTGCCGCATTACTATGCCTTCGACTTGTTAAGCATCTCAATTACCGGCGCCGTTTGCGCCCTTATGCCGCGCCACAAAAAAAATGATTCCGCCGCCTGCTCCACCAGCATGCCAATCCCGTCGGCCAGACGCTTCACCCCCTGCTTTTTTGCAAATTGCAAAAAAGGGGTATGCCCGCCACCGTACATCATGTCATAGGCCAGAGATTCTTTGGCGAAAATACCAGGCGGTAATGGTGGCAGCTTGCCACCCAGGCTGGCAGAAGTCGCGTTAATAATCAGGTCGAATTTTTTTCCGCGGAGATCAGCATAATCGCCGGATTCGATATTTCCGTAGCGCGAAAACTCTTGCTGTAATTCGTATGCCTTTTGTTTGGTGCGATTGGCGATGGTCAACATGGACGGTTTGTATTCCAGCAGCGGCAGCATCACGCCGCGAGCTGCTCCGCCCGCGCCCATGAGCAGCACGCGCTTTGCGATCAGTGAAAATTCCAGATTGAACATGATGTCGCGCATCAATCCGGCGCCATCGGTATTGTCGCCAAGAATCTCGCCGGTATCGAATACAAGTGTATTAACCGCTTGAGCGGCGTGCGCCCGCTCGGTCAGTCGGTTCGAGATCCTGCAGGCCTCAAGCTTGAATGGAACTGTCACGTTCACACCTTTGCCGCCGCGCCTCCGGAACCCTTCTATTGTTGCAACGAAAGCATTTGCCGGGGCAAGTATAGCTTCGTAATGCATATCCTGACCGGTCTGCCGGGAAAACTCGGCATGAATCACGGGTGATTTGCTATGAGCGACGGGGTTGCCGATGACGGCATATAAGTCAGACATGGCGCGGTAATGAGTCGGTTAGTACAGCAATATCCGATATCAGGCAATGCAACGCTTGCCGCCCCCTGGGCTTCTCAATTGGACGGGGGTGGAGCGTGCGGCTTGGAATTCGGAACTGGCGTCACGACGCGGAACGGCGTTGAGCTGAAAACAAGCATTAATTGTCGGGGCCAGAATTATTGGCTCGTGAGCTCGTCAGCCCGGGTAAATGCCCAGGTGCGTGTAATGTGCAGGATATCGGTATCTCGACTGATGTCGGGCGGAAAAGGAGAGAACCCATTTTGCCCCGCCAGCTTAACAATGCGTATCGCCGCCTCATCCAGAATTTGTTTTCCTGACGAGCGGTTTATTTCAAGCGATTCCAGGCTGCCGTCAGACCTGATGCCAACGGTGAGCTGCAGGCTACCATAGAGTTTTTCCCGTCTCGCTGCCTCAGGATAATTCAGATTGCCGATCCTCTCCACCTTGATACGCCAATCTTCGACATAACGAGCAAAGCGATATTCCTGAGTTCGGGCACCAATGAATCGCCGTTTTGGACGCTTCTGATACGCCTCGTAATCCTGGGCGGTCTGCGCTTCCAGGCGAGCGATTTCGAGACCACGCTGAATCAGGTCGGTGGCGTCGATAATATTCTGATTCTCATTCTGGTTCTGATTCTGGCTTTGTTCCAGCTGCTCTGAATGAACCTCGGCCTGATGTGTATTCTGATCGCTATTGACCGCGGTCATCAATCTCTCGGCCTCCTGTTCAAGTTGCTCCGCCTTTTGCATAGCGGTGCCTGCATCCACAGCATCTTTAGGTGCCGGCGACGGAGGCAAAGGTGTCTTGGCCCGGCGATTGCGATCCGTGTTCCCCCCACCGTCAAGGTTGGCCTGCGCCAGCGCGTCCGCATTGCGCGGTTTGGATGCAGATTTACTGTTGACCAGCACGACCTCCAACGGAGAGACGGCGTTGTCGATTCTTGGAGATGGAGGTTTGAAGGCGATACCGAACAATGCAATCGCGTGAAAAATCACGGATATCAGTATTGCCACATTCAGGCGTGACGATGAATTTAACAGCCCACCGCGGGTTGTGGCTGAACTAAAATCCGATATATTTTGGATGGCGCTCAATGTGCCGAAGAATGTGAAAATTAAATCATAGAATATTTAAGCTCGAACCGGCGGTATCACTTTTATCCGCTCGGTTTTCAGTTCATTTTTTAACCGAGCACGATTTATAACAATTTTTTTCGCCGCCGATCCTCACTTCGGCGAATTCTCCCCTCGCTACAAGCGAAAGTGGCCATTGTAAAAACTGCAACGATACACTCATTACATGAAGACTATCAAATACTACGTTTCCAGCTTACGCAGGAATTTTGTGTTGAAAGTGAGTTCCAGCAAATCAATCTGAGAAATCTCCATTTCGATGCTCGTTTCCGGCGCGATATCCGGTAATGAGGACACCCGCGTCACCAGCGGAAGACAGTCCAGTTTCACCAGATTCTCCTTAAGTACCTGCGCAGCAGTTGTATTGATATTTTCCTGCAACAGCCATCGCAGACACCAGTAGCGCTCCATGTCACGCTGAAACACTCCATAAATCTCATAAGCCGCCTCGAAATCCCGCATGGATGTTCTCAGGCTCTCGCTTTCTCTGGCGTAAGGTGGCGTTTCGCCACGCAGCAGCGCGACCAGTTGCCGCTGATTAATGAAATCCACGTAGCGGCGCATGGGCGAACTGATCCAGGCATATTGTGCAACACCCAAACCCTGATGCGGCGCTGGAGAAGTACTTATCCTGACTTTGCCGCCACCCTGGCTGCGATAGATGCCAACGACACCGCTATCGGCCAGCTGCTTGCCCCACTCCGTATTCACGTAAATCATCAACTCCGATACCACCTTGTCGATCGGGGAACCCCGTCGGCGCTCACTTATGATAATGCGATCATCCTGAACGTTAAAGACGTAATCGATTTTCTCGTTATTGCTGTCGTTGGTCTTACCGCGAAACGCTTCCCTCCTGCATGCAAAATTCCATAGTGCCAGCAATTCTTTGCCAAAAGGATGATCAAGATTTCCTTGCACCACGGTGGATTCGTTAAAGTGCTGCTCCAGCGTATCGTGCCTGAGATTGGCTGCGATTTTTACTCGTTCGACACGACTGGCGGTACCGATAACGGTGAAATCGTCGGCCACGTCAAGATACATCGAAAGTGTCGGACACAACCGTTCTTCACCCAATGTGTAGTGCTGTATTACGGCTTCCGGCAGCATGGTAATCTTGTTGCCCGGAAGGTAGACAGTCGAAAGACGCCGTGCCGCCACCCTATCCAGAAATGAACCCGAAGCAATTCCCAATGTAGGAACAGCAATGTGAATACCGATACGAAAGCTGCCTAGCGTCAGCGGCGTAACCGAAAAAGCATCGTCAATTTCGGTAGTGGTGGCATCATCTATGCTGAACGCGGCCACATCCGCGATGGGCAAATCCAGCGGATCACTTAATTCGCTGATTGCGTCAAACGCATCAAATCCTGTGCCCTCAGGAAAATGCTCCAGCAAAAACCGGTTGACATGATAGTCATGCGTAGACGGTATCGCGCCACACTTTTCCAGCAGCTTGGAAACATTCAGCTTCCTTGCGGTGCAAACGGCATCGAGCGCTTTCCATTCGACGGTATTCTTGTCCGGCCGGTAGAGGAGATCGGATAGCAACGGCCGGAACTCTCCCGGCAGGGTGAATGTGTCCAGCAACTGTTCATACCGGCTTTGCTGCTCCGCCTGGCGACGTTTCTTCTCTTGACCGGCAAGCGCCGCCTCAAGTGCTCTCGATGGCGCAGCTTTGTAGCGCCCCCGGCCTTTTTTATAAAAATATATCGGCGCACTGTGCAACCGGATCAGAACCGCCGCTGCTTCCTCAGGACTGGCTGTGCGACCGAAATAATCTGCGGCCAGCGCATTGCTGGCAAACTCAGCCTCGCTCTCGCAACACTCCCAAAGAAAATTCGGATCCAGATCCTCCGCCATTTTCTGCGCGAGATCCATAAATTCGGACAAGGGTGATGCGTCAAACCGCAGCAATACCGACGCCGCCTTTATTTTTGCGCGCTTGCCATGGGGCGCCTCCACTTGAAGTGAAGTGGTATTGTCAGCAAGAACAGTCCCTACTTTAAAAGTGCCTTCTTCTTCATAAAAAACATTCATGAAATGGTTTTTTCAGGCGCAGCCCACAAGAATTGTTTGAGAGTCGAATACAAGGTTTCATCAGGATACCCTCTGAATAAGCACCGTGGGAGTTCCCGAAGGACTTATTCGGGGGGTTTCAATGTAGAGACTGTTACATTATAGGGATTATAGCCCGAAACGTATGCACGACGGACCGGACCTCGCCAGCCTTTTCAAGTTGACCGCCGGGCATGTACTCGTCATGCGCAGGCTCTCATCCCCGCTAATAAAGATAGGGATGGCGGTAACGAGCGGCTTTCTAATTTTTGATTGATACGAATGACAGATTTCTTTCCGTCTTTTAAGAAGATGTGGCGGCGTTGATTTTATAGCCTCCCTTGATCAAGGCTTCTGGAAAACATACCTTGATAACGCTTATATCGCCAGCTCACTGCCGGAGAGGATATTTGGCAGGAATCAACTATAATAATTTAGGATTTATACTTTTGCCAGGAAGGGGCCACCGGTGAACCAATTTTCCATTACATCAGAAATGCGACATACAATTTTTATTCCCATATTAATTCTTGTGGTCGCGCTTTTGCCCGCCTGTGCGGCGCTGGGAGACGCCGATCCCGATCGCGGTGCAACCACCGTCAAGCAGGATGTTTTTGGCGACAATTTCACGGCCATAAAGTACCTTGATCAAGGATGGACGCCTGCCGACAGCCTGTGGTTTTATACCATCACGCAGGGATCCGACATGATGCCCTACGATTTTTTTCTGGCGCTTGAGCAGGTCGGCAAACCCGAGCCGTTTCGATCTAACGAGAATATGAATCGCTACCGCTATCTGCCGCAGAAGACCACTTCCAGTAACCCCGATGGACTACCCGTCGGATTCGTCAAAGATACCTATCAAGGTAAGGAATATATTGGTTTGACTTGCTCCGCCTGCCATACCGGGCAAATAAACTACAAGGGCAAGGGCATCCGGATCGATGGAGGTCCGGCGAGCGCTGATATGGAAACTTTCATGGCAGATATCGTTCGCGCCCTGATCGCAACCCTCGAAAATGAGGAGGCCCGGAACCGGTTCGTGAAAAATGTGATGGCCCGCGGTCATTATGCGACGGAAGCCGAGGTGCTCGCGGACCTCAAAAAATATCGCGAGCGTCTCGCCAGCTATATTACGATCAACTACAGCAGCCTTCATTACGGCTACGCGCGGCTGGATGCATTTGGACGCATATACAACAGGGTTCTGGAACACGTCATGAACGTGACAGAGCTTAAAG
>JBOIFK010000238.1:0-4378 GCA_050741585.1 Nitrosospira sp. | reverse complement strand
GCGCGGGCGCATTCCATCTGGTGCGCCAGAAATGCCAACCGATCAGTCCATAAAGCAGGCAGGCGACAAGATAGGCTAGAATACCGGACATTGATATTGCAGATTAAAGCGGAATTCTGGCTAGTCTACACCAATTTTTCTTGAGGGGCATTTAGCATGTTCGACAATCTTACCAGTCGGCTTTCCGGCGTCATCAAAACCCTGCGGGGCGAAGCGCGATTGACCGAAACCAACATACAGGAAGCATTGCGTGAAGTGCGCATGGCACTGCTGGAGGCCGACGTGGCGTTGCCGGTGGTCAAGGAATTTGTCGCACGCATCAAGGAGAAAGCGGTCGGCAAGGAAGTCATGGGCAGTCTTTCGCCGGGGCAGGCGCTGGTGGGCGTGGTGCACCAGGAACTCATTGCCATCATGGGGGGAGAAAAAGCCGATATCAACCTGTCTACCGTGCCGCCTGCGGTCATCCTCATGGCCGGGTTGCAGGGCGCCGGCAAGACGACCAGCAGTGGCAAGCTCGCCAAGTGGCTGATGGAACAGAAAAAGAAAAAAGTGCTGCTCGTATCCTGCGACACTTATCGTCCCGCCGCCATTCAACAACTGGAGCTACTGGCCAAACAAACCGATGCAGGCTTCTTCCCGGTTCAACCGGGCCAGCGGCCGAAGGAAATTGCCGTCGCGGCGTTGGATTTTGCCCGCAGGCACTTCCACGATGTGATGATCGTGGATACCGCCGGGCGATTGGCTATTGACGAAGCCATGATGGAGGAAATCAGGGAGCTCGAAACGGTGCTGAAACCGATCGAAACCTTATTTGTGGTAGACGCCATGCAAGGACAGGACGCGGTCAATACCGCCAAAGCATTCGCTGAAGCGTTACCTTTGACCGGCGTGATTCTCACCAAGCTCGACGGTGATGCTCGTGGAGGTGCTGCGCTATCGGTGCTTCAAGTCACCGGCAAGCCGATAAAGTTTGCGGGTATCGCCGAGAAATTGACTGGATTGGAAGCGTTTCATCCCGATCGTATGGCATCGCGTATTCTCGGCATGGGGGACGTGCTCGGATTGATTGAAGAAGCCCAGCGCGGCGTGGATCAACACGAAGCGGAAAAACTGGCGAAAAAGATAAAATCGGGAAAAAACTTCGACCTTAACGATTTCAAAATGCAGTTTCAACAAATGAGAAATATGGGCGGCATGAGCGCCATGATGGACAAGCTGCCCGCACAATTCAGCCAGGCCGCTCAGAATGTAAAGATAGACGATAAAGTCATGGGCCGCACCGAAGGCATCATCAATGCCATGACGCCGAAAGAGCGCGTCAAACCGGAAATTCTGAAAGCCTCGCGTAAACGTCGTATCGCCGCCGGAGCGGGTGTCAGTGTACAGGAGGTAAATCGCTTGCTGGCGCAATTCGAACAAACGCAGAAAATGATGAAAATGATGAATAAGGGTGGAATGGCAAAAATGATGCGTGGCATGAAAGGAATGCTCCCAGGAATGCGGTAAAGCGGGATAAACAGAAATACAGCTGACAATTATTGATCCATTTATTCTGCCGCCGGTACCTTCTCAAGCCCAATCACCCGCTCGCCTGCCATTATATTTTTCGCCCTAAACCACCCGAGGTTCATTTCAAGCGCATATTTTGCCGCGCCGGCGGAGCTATGCGCCGTTGTCGTGTTGGGCGCCATGTCGACGATGTTAAGAATGACGCCTTTTTCATCCAGGAAAGCGACGCTCAATGGAATGTCCGTATTCATCATCCACATGCTGTGACGCTCGGTTTCTAAAAATACAAACAGCATCCCGCTATTTTTTTCCATCGATTGCCGATACATCAGCCCCTGTGAACGGGCCAGCTGGGTATGCGCGACCTCGGCGGAAACGGTATGACCCGCAATGTTAAGTTGGCGTACCGGCATGCCGGCATTTACCGGCGCCGAGAGAAGAAAAACAAGAATAATCGCAAGAGCACGCATCAGCCCAAATCCGGCGGCTGCAACGGATTGTCCGGAAAGGTAAAGGTCAACTGGAACGAGAGGTCTTTACTGATCATGGCGACCGACCTAAAAAAAGGAGTGGAACGGGTGGTCGAACCGCTGGATTTCGGTTCAATGTTTGCCGGTACTGCCAAAGCCATTTGCCCCCCGGTGACTCTGCTCAAAGTCATTGACAACGTTGAAACCCACCTGCACCACCGGCACCACCACCAGTTGCGCGATACGCTCCAGGGGATTCAACGGGAAAGGAATGTGTCCGCGATTCCAGCAGGACACGAATATCTGGCCCTGGTAATCAGAGTCGATAAGTCCGATCAGATTACCTAAGACGATGCCATGCTTATGGCCTAGTCCGGAACGCGGAAGCACCATCGCGGCCAGCCCCGGGTCGGCAAGATGGATAGCGATGCCGGTAGGGATGAGATTGGCCTCCCCAGGTTCAATCGTCATCACGTGATCAATGCAGGCCCGCAAATCCAGGCCAGCGGAGCCGGAAGTCGCATACGCCGGCAGTTGATCTTTCAGGCGCGAGTCGAGAATTTTAATATCGATTTTTATCATGTCAGGATTTCTTGTTTCTCGCAGAGCGATGCGATATGTTTGATCAAATGTCGCGCCTGCTCAATCTTGGGTGCTCTCATGAGATGATATTTGCCTTCATCGTCGAACAGCGTCAACATGCTTTCGTCGGCGCCGATAGCCTCCTGGGCCAGATTCGCAACGAGCAGCGGCAGTTTTTTCCTGCGGCGTTTGATTTCAGCGTTTTTCTCCAGATCTTCGGTTTCTGCGGCAAAACCCACACAGAAGGGCGGATTGGGCAGGTTCGCCACATACTCCAGGATATCGGGATTAGGGACAAACTCCAGCGTGATGCGACCGGCGACTTTCTTGGTTTTTTGCTTGCTGATGCTGACGGCACGGTAATCCGCTACCGCTGCAACACTCACAAAAATATCGGCATGGGAGATCTCGCTTTCGACAGCCGCCAGCATATCCTGCGCGCTCACGACATTGACGAGCTTAACCGCTGCAGGGGTGGCCAGGCAGACGGGACCGGAGATGAGAACGACTTCCGCCCCTGCTTCGAGGGCCGCGCGAGCCACCGCATAGCCCATTTTTCCGGAACTCAAATTGGTGATTCCCCGAACCGCATCGATTGCTTCGTAAGTCGGCCCGGCAGTGACGACCAGACGCTTGCCCTGCAACGGCTTGGGCTGAAAAAAAACGTGCACCGACTCAGCGAGCTCATCTGCCTCCAGCATGCGGCCCATGCCGGTCTCGCCGCAAGCCTGGACGCCACTGGCGGGACCGAGTATTGTCACGCCGTCGCGCCCTAGTGTAGAGAGATTGCGCTGAGTCGCCGGGTTTTCCCACATTTGCCGATTCATGGCGGGAGCGATCAGCAATGGACAGTCGCGCGCGAGACACAGTGTCGAGAGCAAATCATCGGCAATTCCACTGGCAAGTTTTGCAATAAAATCAGCACTGGCGGGAGCAACTAGGATGACATCCATATTGCGCGAAAGATCAATATGAGCCATGCTGCTGCCAATGCTGGCATCCCAGAGGTCGGTGAACACCGGCTTACCGGTTAATGCCTGCAACGTCGCTGTGCCAACGAAATGACGGGCCGATGCGGTCATTACCGCCTGTACCTCGATGCCTTCACGAATTAAAAGGCGCGCCAGTTCCGCAGCCTTGTACGCGGCCACTCCGCCGGTTAGTCCGAGCAGCGCGCGCTTCTTGGCATTGAGTAAGGACATGTCGGTCATTGTCTGGGATCATTTTGGCGCAGAAACGGCAGTTTAACCTAAAAACGGCGCTTCGCTAAAGGGAGGATGGCGCTCTCTTCCGTTTGACCGCTTTTTCCAGCAGTCAGCCGGACCCGAAAAATCGGAGAAATACCGCAATTTACATTATGGCAATTCCAGACTGGCCCGAATCTGAACGTCCACGTGAGAAGCTCCTGAAGAACGGGGCAGTGAATCTCTCCGATTCCGAACTTCTGGCGATATTCCTGCGCACTGGCATGGCGGGAAAAAGCGCCGTGGATCTGGCGCGTGAGTTGCTGAAGCATTTTGACGGCTTGACAGGTCTGTTTGCCTCGGATCAGAACACTTTTTGCCAAGTACCGGGAATGGGCCCGGCCAAATACGCCCAGCTACAGGCAGTTCTGGAAATGGCGCGACGAGCCTTGGGGGAGACTCTCAAAGCCGGCGATACCATGAACTCGCCAAAATCGGTGCGCGACTATTTGCGTCTCATTCTTGAGGGCAGGAAACACGAAATCTTCGTTGCTATTTTTCTTGATTCTCAGAATCGCGCTATCGCAACAGAGGAATTGTTCAATGGCACTCTAACTCAGACCAGCGTTTATC
>JBOIFK010000237.1:0-4563 GCA_050741585.1 Nitrosospira sp. | reverse complement strand
AGATAGTGCTTACTAGATCCACAGCGTGATCGACTTATATCGCTTATTGTTCGAACACCTGAAATTTTAGGGTAAACAATTAGATGGCACACGGGATTCATTACCGGCATGGATGTTTCCATGTTTGTGCACGGCAAGATATCAGAGAACGTTGCTGACCTTTGTTCAGATTGATTTCAAGGTAGAATCAAAAGCCTTATCGTTTTGTGGCGGAGACGGAGTGCGAAACTTCGAACCGCGTTCTGGAAATTCTAGAGGAATGGAACGACTATCTCAAGAGTAATGTCTCGTATTATCAGGAGCCGTCACCATGAGCGGCTTCAACGATCTTCAAACGGTAGCTCGGACATTCTCCACTGCGGCCGCACCTTCCCCAATAAAATCCAAACGGCGCTATACCCCGCCGTTTTCCCTGCGGCTTACCGTCGAGGAACGTAAGCGGCTGGATGAACTGGCGGGAAATCAGCCGCTGGGGTCGTATATTCGTAATCGCATTCTCGGCGAACAGACCGAGAAGCGCCGTAAGGTCAAGAAACCTACCCCGGACACCGCCTTGCTGGCTCTGGTCTTGGGCGAATTCGGTCGCTCGCGGTTGGCCTCCAATATCAACCAGCTCGCCAAAGCCGCCAATATAGGAACGCTGGATGTAACCCCAGAAACCGAACGTGAGATTGTTCAGGCATGCGCGGAAATCCAAGCCATTCGCACGCTATTGATTACAGCGCTGGGTGTAGCGCCGGTGGAAGATGAATGATCCTTGTCGGCAACCAGCGCGGCGGGGCCAAGGATTTGGCCCTGCACCTGCTCAAACAAGAAAATGAGCATGTCGAAGTCCATGAGGTACGGGGGTTTGCCTCTGACAATCTCGTGTCCGCCCTCAATGAGGCTTATGCCATCAGCCGCGCCACGCGCTGCAAGCAGTTTTTATTCTCCTTAAGCCTCAATCCTCCCAAGCATGAGAATGTTTCGACCGAGACATTCAAACAGGCCATCGAGCGAGCCGAGGAAAAGCTCGGGCTGAACGATCAGCCCCGCGCCATCGTTTTTCATGAGAAAAACGGGCGCAGGCATTGCCATGCGGTGTGGTCACGCATCAAGCTGGATGAAATGAAAGCGGTACAGCTTTCTTTCTCCAAACGAAGATTAATCGACCTGCCCCGTGAATTGTTTCTGGAACACGGCTGGACGATGCCGGAAGGACTTAGGCAGTCTCATGCGCGTGACCCGCTTAACTTTACGCTGGCGGAATGGCAGCAGGCCAAACGGATTGGCAAAGACCCGAAGCAGATCAAGGCAGTATTTCAGGAATGCTGGTCGCTGGGTAAAACACAGAACGCTTTTGCCCATACGCTAAAAGAACAAGGATATACCCTTGCACGTGGCGACCGGCGCGGCTTTGTCGCCGTGGATCATCGAGGCGAAGTGTTTGCCGTGTCCAAATGGGTTGGAATCAAGACCAAGGAAGTACGCGCTCGTCTTACCGATGAAAAAAGCCTGCCATCGGTCGATGAAGCCAAAATCCAGATTGCCAAGAATATGACGGCAAGGCTGGAGGCGCTTTCCCACGAACAAATGACAGTGTTCACAACTCGCCGGGCTGAGCTGGAAGAAAAACGGCAAACACTGGTACGCCAGCATCAGGCTGAACGGCAAAAATTAATCGAAACCCAGCAATCATACTGGCAGGACAAGCAACAGCAATGGCGAAGCAATTTCAGCAAAGGCATGCGCGGTTTGTTTGATCGTCTCACGGGAAAGCGCAAGCACATCGAAGAACGAAATGAACAAGAGGCATGGCATATCGAAATGTGCCAGCAGCAGGAACGCGACGCGCTGATTTTTGAGCAGCTGGAAACGCGCCGGACCCTGCAAGGCCGCATTGAGCGGCTGGAAGCGCTTAAATCCTACCGGCTGGATGAACTGGAGCACGACAAATCGCAATATCAAGCCATGCGCGATCACCGCCTTGAACAACTTGAGACACAACGCCAACAACGAAACCGGGACCGCCCTCAGCCTCACCAGCGTGGCCCGGAATGGACGCGCTAGATATGCACAGTTTCGACACCCGCTGGGTGCATAGCTAGAGAATCCTTCACATTTAAATTGCTCCTAATACCAATAAATATTATAATTAGGTATTAGAGTAGTTTTGATTATGGAGGAAACCATGCCGTTACAAAAAAACACCAGTGTTACGCTGGGCGAGCATTTCGAGAAGTTTCTCGCCCATCAAATTGAATCCGGGCGTTACGGCTCAGCCAGCGAAGCGATACGGGCCGGTCTTCGCCTGTTAGAAGAACGTGAGACCAAGCTGGAAGCGCTGCGCTATGCCTTGATCGAGGGCGAGCAAAGCAGTCCTGCTGATTATTCCCTGCAAAACATACTGGATGAACTGGAAAGTGAAAACTAGATGGGGACATTCATCCTCACACAGAAAGCAAGGGACGACTTACTTGGCATTGGCCGTTACACGCGCAAGCAATGGGGCAAGGCCCAGCAGAGACACTATCTGACCCAGCTCGACAGCGCCTTTCATGATCTGGCGAACAAACCCGGTCTGGGCCGGGCGTGCGATGATATTCGGGAAGGTTATTTCAAGTACGGGGTCGGCAAGCATGTCATTTTTTATCGCCTCACCGGACAGGAACGGATCGAGATTGTCCGCATCCTGCATGGCCGCATGGATATCGAACAGCATTTATAGTTCTGCTTTCCGCTGCCGGCCCTGATTCTATTGCCGCCGAAAACCAATTTTATTTCAGCCCAAATTTTCTTCCTCAAAACAAAAAAGCAAAGCGCTGCTGGTTTGAACCAGCAGCGCCATCATTTGCTTTGGTCTTCAGTGATTCCAGAAAATGTGAATCTCTTCATAACCTGCTGCGATGGTGAACACATCGCCGCTCATCTCCATGTCCCGGCCCATGCGTTCATAATCGATGTAGTACGTCAGGTGTTCAGGAATCTGCGTGGTTTCCTCGGTCAGTTCCTGCGAATAATCGGCCAGTGATTTGTAACAGCCGCAGTAATTGTCTTCGGCGGCTGTTTTTGCTTCCTCCAGTTCACCGCCGAAATGGTTCAGCAGTTCACCGCCAAAATCTGGGTGCTCGGCAATGAAACAGGCTACCTCATGGGCGGTTTCAATGCCTTCATACTCGCTTAGGGCGTAACCGCCGAAGCCCTCATAATCATGGATAGCGTATTCTTCCGCAAAGCCTTCTGGACTTGTGGCCAGCATGGCTTTGATCTGCTCCCAAATATCATTGATATCGCAACAGGCATCGATCCATACGCCGTGCAGCTTCCCATTATTGTATGCAGCTAAGTCTGCAACATAGATTCTGATTTCATCGCTCATAGCTTTTCTCTCTTTATCATGGATTAAAAACAACCCCCGCTGGGGTTGAAAACCCCAGAGAAAAGCGAGTGAAACGAGCGAAAACACAGGTTCTGGTGGAGCCAAGTCAGGGGGAACCACCCAGTCTGCACAAACGCCGTAAAACGGCGTGCGGAAGATTGGGGGATGACTTGGTGGAAGCAGGTTCTGTGTTAAATTAATTTATTCCCAGCGGGGGAAGTAAAAATAAGGGTGAACCGGAAACCGGTTCACGACATGAGGACGTTACGGGGTGTTCCCGCTTACTCTAGCTCTTGAACGGCTATTGGGGCCTAGAAATTCTTTAACGCGTACTTCAATCTGTTCCGTATTCTTCAACTCGCACTCCCAGAGTACAAGTATTTTCCAGCCCAGATGAGTAAGTTCGAGAAATGCAGATTTGTCACGGGCGACATTGCGGTCGAGCTTAGGTTGCCAATATTCACCGTTTGAGCGCGGAATGTGCGAGCGGCGGCAATTTTCGATTGAATGCTGGTGCCAGAAACACCCATGGACAAAAATGGCCTTCCGCAGTCGGGGAAACACAAGATCTGGCTTGCCCGGCAGATCCTTACGGTGCAACCGGTAGCGATAACCCATACCATGAGCCAGACTCCGCACGAGCATTTCAGGCTTCATGCCCTTACTTTTGATCTTGCTCATATTGGCCGAGCGGCGCTGGGTGGTTATCCGATCCACTATGACCTCAATACATGTAAAACAAAGTGGCCAAAGCTTGACCAAAATGTAGGAGTTCGGCATAGTAGCCGAAGTGCTGCACTATGCAGCATACCGAGGCGGATATGTCTTCTAAAAACCGCGTGACAGTCAATTTGTCCGATGATGAGTTTAAGCGTCTAAATCATATTGCCTCACAGGCGAATGTCTCAAAAGCGTGGGTCATTCGGCATGCGTTACGCGATCTGCTGGGGCCTGCGCGTAATGATGATCAATTGACACTGCCGTTGGCCGAGACAAAACGTGGAGAGGCAAAATGAAATTGAGGCATCAGCTTACAGTAATCGACCTCTTCTGCGGTGCGGGCGGATTATCCGAAGGCTTCAGACAGGCTGGGTTTCACGTTCTCATCGGGCAAGACTATGACGAAGCGGCAGGTGCAACGTTCGCGGCAACCCATCCAGAAGCAAAGTTCATTGGCGGACCGATCCAAAATATTACTCCCCAAC
>JBOIFK010000236.1:0-7010 GCA_050741585.1 Nitrosospira sp. | reverse complement strand
GGAGAGGAAAGTCCGGGCTCCACAGAGCAGGATGCCGGTTAATGGCCGGCCGCCGTGAGGCGAGGAACAGGGCCACAGAGACGAGCGTATTAAGTTACGGTGAAACGCGGTAACCTCCATCCGGAGCAAGACCAAATAGGCA
This sequence comes from Nitrosospira sp., assembly GCA_050741585.1. Lineage (GTDB taxonomy): Bacteria > Pseudomonadota > Gammaproteobacteria > Burkholderiales > Nitrosomonadaceae > Nitrosospira. The sequence continues at coordinate 6,868 of JBOIFK010000236.1, read as the reverse complement.
GGCAATGACGCTGCTCGCCGAGCCTGCGGGTAGGTTGCTTGAACGTACGGGTAACCGTACGTCTAGAGGAATGATTGTCCATGACAGAACCCGGCTTATCGGCTAGCTTCGTTTATTTCATATTTCCAATGGACACTTCTGACAGAAAAAACGCGGCTTCAACGATTTGTTGAAGCCGCGCGGGAAGGGGTCCTGCTGGATTGGTGTCAGTGATCCATTGCCGGGGTGGAATTCTCATTGGGTTTTTTGAGTTGCTCCATGAGATCGTTGTTCCATTTGCCCTCGACATTCATGTGCGCTGCAGCGCCCAGCAACACGGCGTCGAGCAGGTTATGGTTGAGGTAGACGTAGAGCCCGGGTTGCTTGAATTCATACAAGGCCGCGCCCGAACCGCCACCCGGGACGAACCAGGTTTCCTGATTGGTCAGGGGAGGGTCGGTGAACTTGCCGCCCTGCCATACCAGATCGCCATGCCCGCCAATCAAGTGCGGACGGGTATCGCGATTGGCCTGGGAGTGAATGAACAATACTTTCTCCCCCACGTTGGCCTTGAGCGCATTGTCGCCCGTCAGCGCACCGACGGCGCCGTTAAAGACGACATGGGTCGGAATCAGGCCCTTGGCCACGTCGAGCATGTCAGCCATGCCTTCGGCAGGCTGGGAGTAGGTCTTGTATTTCCCGTCCTTGTCCTTGGGCAGATACAGATCCTGCTCACCGATGTAATACGCCCGGTCATAGCGCACTGGCTTGCCCTTGTTGTCCTTCAGGCCATCCCGCGGCAATACCATGACGGCGCCATTCATGCCCGAGATGACGTGAAACGGAATCATGGTTCCCCCCGGGGCGCAGTGGTAGACAAATACCCCGGCCTTGGTGGCCTTCCAGCGCACGACTACGTCTTCGCCAGGGGCTACCAGCGTCAGGCCCGCGCTGCCCAGCGCACCGGTCGATGCATGGAAATCCACATTGTGCGACATGGTGCTGGTCTTCGGGTTGACCAGTGTCAGTTCGACGTAGTCCCCTTCATGCACGACGATCAGCGGACCGGGTACGGTGCCGTTGAAGGTCAGGGCCCACATCTTGGTGCCATCCGGTGCGACTTGCACTAGCTTCTCTTCGGTGACCATGCGTACCTTGACGACCTTGGGGCCGCCTTTGGCGACCTGGTCATGCTTGGGCAAAAATGGCGGTGCCACCAGTTCCTGGGTGACCACCGGTAATTTGGAAATGTCCGTCGCTGCCATTGCTGGCGCAGCACTCATACACAGCAATCCGAACCCGATTGCCCCTTGAACAACTTTATTCATGTTTTCCCTCCATAAATGTTTATTCACCGCGCATGTCCTATGCGCCATTTCATTCCGCCCGGCATTCAGTGGCTAACATCCCACCCCTTCTGAAGAGCATCTCTAAACACTCAGGGCAAACACGCCTGTCCCCGTCAGCCACATTCCGTTCCCGCTCCTCATCACTCAGCCATGGCTCAGTACCCACTGCGTTATCCATGCGCGCGCAAACCACAAATGTCGCGCACCATCCGTCTAACAAAATAGCAAAGGGAACATTTTTCTGAGAGCTGCGAAATAACGCGACAAATTTTGAATGTTTAGAGATGCCCTAAAGAGCAAAGGCTGCGCAACTATACAGCTTTAACATATACCTGTCCATGCTAAATCGCTTTCATATGGGCATGACGGTAAAAGGGTTTTTCATTGCTGTCACCCTCTCGCGCCATGTATGTAAGCCGCGGTAAGTGCGTGCGCGGGCGATTCAAAAATTTGACGGCAATGACCAAATTCTACCAGGCGTCCGGCATGGCCTTTGATCCAGAAAAATGCCGCGTAATTGGCAATACGGCGCGCCTGCGCCAGGTTATGGGTAACGATGACGATGGTGTAGCGGCCGCGCAACCGGCTGATCAGATCTTCGACCACGCCCGAGGCGATGGGGTCAAGCGCGCTGCAGGGCTCATCCATCAGTAGAATTTGCGGATTCAATGCCAGTGCGCGAGCAATGCAAAGACGTTGTTGCTGGCCGCCCGACAGGCTCAACGCGGAAGCATGCAACCGATCATGCACTTCGTCCCACAGCCCGACATCTCGCAGTACTTGTTCAATGATGACAGCCGTATCCGCACGCCGCGTAATGCCATGCTCGTGCAAGGGCAGCTCGATATTGCGATGAATTGAAAGCGGAAACGGCGCAGGCTTCTGGAACACCATGCCGATCTGTCGCCGTAACGCCTGCACATTGTGGACTGGATCGTGAATATCGCTGCCGCCGATGCAAATACGACCAGCGGTGTGGCAGCCGGGAATCAGGTCGGTAAGCCGGTTGATCGATGACAGGAAACTGGTTTTTCCACAACCGGAAGGGCCAATCAGGGCGGTGATACAGCCACCATAAATATCTAGCGTAATGTCGTCCAACGCGGTTTTGGCGCCGTAGCGAAGGGAGAAATTCTTGACCTGGATCAAAGATTGCGGGTCGCAACATGCCGGTCCTGCCTGTATTGGCCCCAGCGTATAAATGTCGGTGTCCTGATCCATTGATTGCGCTGGCTGCTCAGATCCGGGTGAATGGGGATTGAAGCACTTCTTTGAGGGTCATCCTGATACCGTTTTCCCCTGTCGCCAGCCGTCTGTAAGCCACCTGGCGACCATGTTGACGAGAAGCAGTGCGGCTATCAGTACCAATGCAGACGCGTGAGCCGGGGCATCGCCCCCGGAAACATTCATGGACAAATCGAAGATATGTATTGCCAGTGTGCGCCCGGAATCCAGCAGCGAACCCGGCATACGATCGACGTAACCGCTGGTGAACAGGAGTGCCGCGGTTTCGGCAATGGCGCGTCCGATTCCCAGCATGAGGCCCGCAGCCAGTGCCGGCGCGGCAGCTGGCAATAGCAGTTGAAACAATGTTGCCGTGCGCGACATGCCCAACGCCGCAGCGGACAGGCGATATGCATCGGGTACAGCGCGTAAACCCGCATCGGCGGTGCTGACAAGGATCGGCAAAAGCATGCAGGCCAGGGTCAGGCCGCCAGACAGGATAGAAAATCCCATTCCCAGGTAGATGCTGAAAAAGGCATTGCCAAACAGGCCAAACACGATGGAAGGCACCCCGGCAAGCACTTGCAGACTATAGCGTACGGCGTGTCCAAAACCGGCATCAGCGGGCACATATTCGGCAAGCAACGCGGCTGTCGCCCATCCCAGCGGCAGAGCCGCCATCAGGGCCACCGCCAGGACAAGGGCGGTGGAAACCAGAATCGAGCTGATGCCACCGCCACGACCGGCATCTCGCGGTGAATCGACCAGGAAATCCCAGGAAAGATATGCCATTCCACCGCGCACAAGATCACCTACTATCCATGCAAACGCGGCACAAACCAGGAATGCGGCGAAGTAGACGACCAATTCCGCCAGGCGGTCTCGGCGCGAATGCGTTAATCGCGCGGAAACCGTATCAGGCATGGCGATTTCTCCCCAGCCATCCGGCCGCCCCCGAGAGCGCCATGACCAGCAGCATTAGCGTTAAGCCTGATACGAACAGCGCGGCACGATGATCGTCCATGGCATAGGGCATCTCCAGTGCGATGTTGGCCGCGAGCGTGCGCACTGGATCGAACAGGCTGCCGGCATGTTGCACAACGTTACCGGCAACCATCAACACGGCCATGGTTTCGCCGATGGCGCGGCCGGCTGCAAGCGTTACACCCGCCACGACGCCGGTTCTTGCCGCCGGTAGGGCAACGCCTCGAATCATCCCCCAGCGTGACATTCCCAGCGCCGCCGCATTACGCAAATATTCGGCAGGAACGGCCAGCAGCGCCGCGTGCGCAGTCAGCGCAATGGTGGGCAGGATCATCAGCATCAGAATCAAAATTCCGGCCAGCAAACTGGCTCCCGGCGGGTGCAATTGATTAATTAACGGCGCCAGTGTCGTTAGACCCCAAAAACCGAAGACTACCGAGGGAATGCCCGCCAGCAATTCGACCAATCGCCGATAGATACCGGCGGCGCGAGGCGATGCGTAATAAGCGATAAACAGTGCCGAGGCTATGCCCAGCGGCGTTGCCAGCACCAGCGCCCCGCCAGCGGCATAGAGCGTACCCGATAACATTGGCGCAAGATTGTACATGGCTTCGCCGGGATACCACAAAGGGTCGGTGAAAAAGCGCTTGAGTGAGATATGCCGGAGGGCGGGCCAGGACTCGAGCGCCAGGAATAAGAGAATTAGCAGCACCACCGCTGCCGCGAGGCCTGCCGCAATCCGCAGCAGGCAGCGCATCAGTGTATCCATGGACCCTGCGTCAGTGAACGTTGATGGGGACGAAATATTGTGCTTCGACCAGATCATTGGTCTGCTCCGAGCGGGCAAATTGAATGAAATCCCGGGCCAAGCCTTTTGGCATCCCCCGTGTTACCAGATTGAGGGGCCGTGACAGCGGATAGGTGCCGTTATGTACACTGGCCACCGAAGCTTTGATGCCATCGAGCGGCAACAGTTTGATGGGCGTGCCATGCACCGTTTCGTATTCGGCTGTGCCTATCGAAACGTAGCCGATGGCATTCGGGTTACCAGCCACCGTCTTTATACCCTGCGCGTTGTCACCGGTAATCACATGCGCCTTGATATTGCTGTTCTTTAATTTTAAATAATCCAGAAAAAGCTCAAGTGTCGAACGGCCCTCGGCCTTGCTCACCACGGTGATGGGCGCGTCTTGTCCACCGACAACTTTCCAGTTAACAATTTTGCCAGCATAAATATCGATAATCTGCTGCCGCCTTAGCGCCGCGATTTTATTACTCGCATGCAGAATAACCCCGATACCGTCCAAGGCGATCGTGTGTGCATGCAGGCCCCTCTCTTCGGGTTTCAAGGCACGCGACACCATGCCGATGTCGGCAATTCCATTGCGAACATCGTTGATGCCGCGTGCGGAACCGCCAGTCTGCACCTCTATCCGGGTGCCGGGATGCAACGCCTCGAAGCGCCGGGCGAGTTCGCCAGCCAACGGAGCGATCGTGCTGGCGCCCGTTAAAACCAGTTTTTGTGGAGCTGCAGTGCCTGCCTGGCTCCAGCCTGGTCCTAGCAATAACACAACCGCAAATGTTACATACTGTGCTGCCGACAATATTTTCATGCGCTAGCCTCGCCGCCAAGTGTGATATTTTTCCGCCAGGTCAAGCAGGCGATAGGGCACATGGGCTCGCCTCCAATTACCTGCCACATATTTATTCGCTTCCGACCAGGTCGGATAAGTATGGATGGTGCCGAGTATCTTGTTGAGACCAAGACCGTGTTTCATCGCGAGCACGAATTCAGCAAGCAAGTCACTGGCGTGCTCGCCAACGATAGTGACACCCAGAATGCGATCCTTACCTGGCACGGTGAGGACTTTGATAAAGCCGTGTGCTGCTTCATCGGCAATGGCGCGGTCGAGTTCCTCCAGTCCGTAGCGTGTCACCTCACAGGAGATTCCACGTTTCTTTGCTTCATTTTCCGATAATCCGACCCGGGCGACTTCCGGGCTGGTAAACGTGGTCCAGGGAATCACCGAGTAATCCACCTTGAAACGTTTCACGACACCAAACAGCGCATTGACGGATGCATACCAGCCCTGATGTCCTGCAACATGAGTGAACTGGTATGGCCCCACCACGTCGCCGCAAGCGTAGATATTGGGATACAGTGTCTGCAACCAGGCATCCGTTTCTATAGTGCGCTTTGGCGAAATCCGAATCCCCAATTCCTCCAGACCAAAACCTTCGGTGCGGGCTGTTCTTCCTACTGCGCATAGAATGGCATCGAACGAAAGCGATTCCTCGGTTCCGTCTTCATAGCGCACAATCAAACGTTGTCCACTGAATTCATGCTCACAACGAACAGCGCCGGTATGGGTCAACACACGCACTCCATCGGCACGCAGCGCAGCCTCGACCAACGCGATGGCATCGGTGTCTTCTCGGCCCATCAATCCTGTTCTCGCCACTTGCGTAACCTGACAGCCGAGACGTGCAAAAGCCTGTGCCAGTTCGCAGCCGACGGGACCGCCGCCCAGCACGACCAGCTGTTCGGGACGTTCAGTGAGCGACCAGATGGTGTCGGACGTATAGTAACGCACCCGCTCCAGTCCCGGAATCAAGGGAATGGTGGGAGAAGCGCCGGTGGCGATGACAATCGCACAAGTCGTCATGATCTGCCCATTGACTTCCACCGTCCAGGGCGAAGTAATGCGTGCATTGCCATGAATGACCTCCACCCCCAACTTGGTGTAGCGTTCCACCGAATCATGGGGTGCGATAGTATGTATGATTCGATGCACGCGCGCCATCACATCACTGAAATTATAATCGATGGTTGCACGGGCAATGCCCAGTTCTGTGGCATGACGTGCCTGCCGCAGGAAAGCAGTCGAGCGGATCAGGGCCTTGGAGGGGATACAACCGAAATTGAGACAGTCGCCGCCCATCTTACGGCCCTCGATCAATGTCACCTTGGCGCGAGTACTGGCTGCAATGTATGACGTCATCAGTCCCGCTGCACCGGCACCAATGACCACCAGATTGCGATCGAATCGCCTTGGCCTGGATGATCTGGGCCACCGCCTTTGGATTCTCCTCACTTTGACGCAATCCAATCCCCACCGTGCCAGCCAGGGAAATGCAGCCAATAGAATGAATGATCCGATTAGCGACGGCGACAGAATACCGGACAGACTGGTAAGCGCGCCTAGCTGAGTACCTGCGTTGACATAAACCACGGTGCCAGCAAGCATGCCTAACAGGCTGACCCAGAAGAAAGTACTGGCTTGGATGGCGGTGAGCCCCATCAGCAGGTTGATTACAAAGAAGGGAAACAC
>JBOIFK010000235.1:0-7960 GCA_050741585.1 Nitrosospira sp. | reverse complement strand
CGGCACCATACCCTCAGCCCCGGTCGAACGCGCCACCGCTTCCATGCTTCTGTTACCAAGACATTACATACCCACAACCCTGTAAAGACTATCCCCGAAGATGCCCTAAGTCAAGCAGTTTGTCGGCTCCGCAGGGGAAATCCCCCTACGCCTTGCCCACCCTCAAGCGCACATCCCTGCCCTCCCTTGACAGTGAATTTCGCCATTTGCAGGAAAATCGAAAACGGGCGCCTGGGCGTTCCTTCCAACTGAAACTGAATATGCGACTCGACTTCAATTAAGGCCGCCTATCGTTTTAACTGCAAGCATATCCCATGCCAGATTTAAATAAATCGCTAAACCAGCATCTTGCACACGAATTTTTAATCTTGTGGAAAAAGATGTAAAAAAAACCGACACGCCTGCCTATTGAACCCAGGTAAGCCATTAGGCGGCTCTCTGAGCCTACGCGAGTGCTGGCCGGTCAGTTTGCCGCCATTTTCGCCGCTTGCTCGGCGTCCATAGACCCGCTATGGACTTCTTTCTCCCAACCGGCAAAACTGTCTCGCAACCTGCCTCGCCATCATCTCACGTCCTAATGGATTATCTGGGTTGAATGGAAGCTGAGCACGCGCAAATTATCCTACTGGTAACTATTCATGAGGGCTATTTTGTTAAGGACATCGGCCGAATTGGAGATTCGGCACGTACAACTGGTCATTCCATAAATCGCCATCAGCTTATCCCTAGATATTGGGAACAATACAATGGCCCATACAGGGTAATAACTCATGCGTCATAAACAGCATGAAAAGAATTCCGCGTGAATGTAAATATTGCTACTGGCATCAAATCGGGAAAAAACAAGTCAATCGCGAGGCTTTCAGTGGATAATGCACTTGTAAGTGTGCTTCTGTAAATCTGATTTCAATATATCCCATATATCCCTGCCAATATGCCCATCATTCGCGTCGCGCTTGATGTTCCCGTGAATATCCTGTTCGATTATCGTGTACCGGACGTGACGGCACAAGATATCGGCGCCCGGGTATGCGTTCCATTTGGAAAGAAGCTATTGACGGGTGTTATTCTAGAAGTAGCCACTCACTCATCCGTTTCTTCCAAACTCAGGTCCGCCATTCATATATTCCGGGACATCCCCCCGTTACCCGGCGCATTGCTCGACCTATTCCAATTTTGCAGTGCTTATTACCATTATCCGCTGGGAGAAGTCGTGATGAATGGCCTTCCCGGCAATCTACGTCGCCTCAAGCCCTTCGTGCCAGACACTTCCGCCGTCTTTCAATACCGCCTCACTTCCACGGGATCGTCAGCTGATTTGGCGGCCATTCCAGCGCGCAATATTGTTAAACATCGTTTTCTGGCAAGGTTGAGAGAAGGCGGCCCCATGAATATTCGGGAGGTAAAGCAGCTCTCGCGGAATGCGCCCAGTGTATTGAAGGAATTCACCAGGCTAGGTTGGGTTGAAGAAATATCGGTGGTTCCTTCCCCCGTTGTGGCTTCCATTGCTGAGATTCCGCCGGCTCCCACCCTTACCCCGGATCAGGAGAGTGCCGTCAACGACATTACCGTCAGGATAAACGAGTTCAATACCTGGCTACTGCAAGGCGTGACCGGGAGCGGCAAAACCGAAGTCTACCTACGGCTGATTTCGCTGCTGTTGCGGCAAGGGCAGCAAACGCTGGTGCTGGTTCCGGAAATCAATTTGACGCCGCAGCTGGAAGCAACCTTCCGGGCCCGTTTTCCCGCCATACGGCTGGTTAGCCTTCATAGCGGACTCAATCCATCCGAACGTGCGAATGGTTGGCTGCAAGCTCAACGGGGTGACGCCAAAATAATCCTGGGTACACGTCTGGCAGTATTCACCCCGCTACCAAAACTTGGTTTGATCATCGTGGACGAGGAGCAGGACATCTCGTTCAAACAGCAGGAAGGCTTGCGCTATTCGGCGCGGGATGTGGCAATCTTTCGTGCCAAGCATGCTGATGTACCGGTGGTGCTCGGTTCCGCCACCCCGTCGCTTGAAAGCTATTACAACGCAACAAGCGGCCGCTACCTCAGATTGCGCCTGCCATCCCGCGCGGTTAAGAACGCCACGCTGCCGGATGTGCGCTGTATCGATACCCGCGCCGCCAAAACCAGGGAAGGCCTGTCCGCCCCATTGATCGCTGCACTGGAAAAATGCCTCGTGTTAAATCAGCAAAGCCTGGTTTTCATTAATCGACGTGGTTATGCGCCGGTATTGCTATGCAAGTCATGCACATGGACGGCGACCTGTCACCGCTGCGCCAGCCGCCTGGTGGTACACATGCGTGAAAAGAAAATGCGCTGCCATCACTGTGGCCACCAGGAGCATTTCCCCTCTATCTGTCCCGAATGTGGCGACCAGGATATTGTCCCTTTCGGCCATGGTACGCAGCGGGTGGAAGCCGCGTTGTCCGAACGCTTCCCCAATGCGAGAATTGTGCGCATCGATCGCGACAGTACGCGGCACAAGAATACATGGCAGAAAATGCTGAAAGATATCAATGAACAGCGCGTGGATATTCTGGTCGGCACACAGATTCTCGCGAAAGGACATGATTTCCCAAATCTGTCATTGGTGGGCATCCTGAATTCCGACGCTTCGCTGTTCAGCACTGACTATCGCGCGTCGGAGCGGCTGTTTGCGCAACTGATGCAGGTGGCAGGCCGCGCGGGACGCGCCGGTGTTCCTGGAGAAGTACTGATTCAAACTGAATTTCCCAATCATCCGCTATATCATGCGCTGCGGCAGCACGACTACGACACACTCGCGCAAACGCTCCTGGCAGAAAGAAAGATGGCGGGATTTCCGCCATTCGTCTATCAAGCCATATTGCGGGCGGAAGCAACGCAAATGACTGTCGCGCTGGATTTTCTCACGCACGCGGCAACCATAGTGAAGGCGCCAAAGCGGGTTGAAGTATTCGATCCGGTACCGGCACAAATGGCGCGGCTGAAGGGACTGGAGCGCGCATACCTGCTCATACAATCCAGCTCGCGCAAAAATTTACAGGAATTTCTCGCTGAATGGCGGACAAAACTCGACATGCTGTCCGTCAAAAAAGTGCGATGGACGCTGGATATCGATCCGCTGGAATTTTGACCTGCGGCCACTCCTTCAGGCAATACCACGTTATGTCCGGCTCAGTGCGTTTGCGCGAGCAGGCTGTTCATCATCTGCTCCGCCTGATGGAGGTAACCGCCGCCGAACAGGTTGAGGTGGTTCAGAACGTGATAAAGGTTGTAAAGCGTTTTTCGCGTCGCGTAGCCGGGATCAAGTGGGTAAGCCTCCCGGTATGCCGCATAAAAAGCAGCGGAAAATCCACCGAAGAGCTCAGTCATGGCAATATCCGTTTCGCGGTCGCCATAATAAACAGCCGGGTCGAACAATACTGGCCGTCCCGCACGATCAAAACTGTAATTACCACTCCACAAGTCACCATGCAATAGTGACGCGACCGGCTCCGGTCCCGGAAAAAAACAATCCAACTGCACGATCAATTGCTCACCCAGTGTCTGCAGTTTCCCCGTGTAGCCGTTCGCATGAGCTAATCGCATCTGGTAACCGAAGCGGTATTCACGCCAGAAATGAATCCAGCGGGAAGAGAATATATTAATCTGCGGCGTGGCACCAATGGTGTTATCCCTCGTCCAGCCGAATTTTTCCGAGGAAAAACGGTGCATCGCAGCGAGCCCCGACCCCAGAGCTGCGGCATTGCCACTGAAACTATTCTCTATTTCCAGATATTCCAGCACCAGCCATGCGTTGGATTGATTTTTTCCCCAGCACACCGGCAGGGGAACGCATAATGTGCGGGACTTGTGAATTTCCTGGAGACCTGCGGCTTCCGCCTCGAACATGGTCAGGCTGTCTGCATTGTTCAGTTTGACGAAAAATCGCCGACCATTCCCGTCAATCCGATGTGTTTCGTTGATGCAGCCACCACCGATGGAAGAAGTTCTTTCCACGACGAACGCGCTGCCGGTGGAAGCGGAGATCTGTGCGGCGATATCTGCCCAGAGCGACATAAAATGGGTTACCAGATTGCCGAATGTTGCTTCAGGACAACCATTTCCTTGCCCTGCTGATGGCTGCCCTCACCTGGGCGGGCGCTGTCCCGCCAATATGGTTGCGGCTATTTATCGAGCCCTCCAGGGTCAGCACAGCAAAAACGTCATCATCGATCAACTGGGAGAAATTTCTTAACTCCGGCAGCGTAAGCGCGCTCAGGTCGCGGCCATTTTTATCGGCAAAGTGCACCACCTGTGCGACAGCCTCATGCGCTTCGCGAAAAGGCAGGCCCTTTTTCGTCAGGTAATCCGCCAGATCGGTTGCAGTGGCGTAACCGCGCATCGCGGCACTGCGCATCATGTCTGGCTTGACACGGACACCGGTCAACATGTCGGCGTAGATGCGCAGCGTATCAGTGAGTGTGTCCACCGTGTCGAACAGGGGCTCCTTGTCTTCTTGATTGTCCTTGTTGTAAGCGAGCGGCTGCGCCTTCATCAGCGTCAGTAGCGCGACCAGATGGCCATTGACACGCCCGGTTTTGCCGCGTACCAGTTCCGGCACGTCAGGATTTTTCTTTTGCGGCATAATGGATGAACCGGTGCAGAACCGGTCGGCGAGTTCAATGAAGCCGAACGAGGGGTTCATCCATAAAATCAATTCTTCAGATAATCGCGACAGATGTGTCATGATCAGCGCCGCGCCGGCACAGAATTCAATGGCAAAATCCCGGTCGGAAACCGCATCCAGCGAATTTTCGCATACCCCGTCGAACCCCAGTTCCCCAGCCACCATTTCGCGGTTGATGGGATAGCTGGTTCCCGCCAGCGCCGCCGCACCCAGCGGCAATTTGTTCACGCGCCTCCTGCAGTCGGACAACCGCTCGATATCGCGCTTAAGCATTTCAAAATACGCCATGAGATGATGGCCGAAGACCACTGGTTGCGCCACTTGCAAATGCGTGAAACCTGGCATTACCGTATCCGCATTTTGTTCGGCAAGGTCCAGCAATGCGTGCTGCATGGCATGGATCAGCCTGACGACATCGTCAATCGAAGCACGGAGATAAAGCCGCACATCGGTCGCCACCTGATCGTTGCGTGACCGCGCCGTGTGCAATCGTTTGCCTGCATCACCGATCAGCGTCGTAAGACGTTTTTCAATATTGAGGTGCACGTCTTCCAGCTCCAGCCGCCAGATGAATTCGTTGCGGTGGATTTCGTCGCGAATCCGGCCCAAGCCGGATTCGATAGCGGCCAAGTCATTGGCATCGATAATGCCCGCGCCAGAAAGCATCCGTGCATGAGCGAGCGACCCCTGGATATCGTATTCCGCCAAGCGCTGGTCGAAACCCACCGATGCGGTATAACGCTGCACCAGCTCCGCAACCGGCTCATCAAACCGCCCCGACCAAGTGCTTCCGCCTTGTTCAACTGGCATACCCTTATTTTTTGAGGTTGCCATAATCTCTTGTTAACAATGCAAGTATCTGAAATCCATATGCCAATCTTCCCGCTGACGTATGAGTTGGCTGCTTAGGATTGCCGAATTCATTTTAACCCAGATAATCCATTGGAACGTGAGATGATGGCGAAACGCGAGACGGTTTTGCCGGTTGGGAGAAGTCCATAGCGGGTCTATGGACGCCAGGCAAGCGGCAAAAATAGCCGCAAACTGACCGCCAGCACTCGCGTAGGCTCGGAGCGCCGCCTAATCGGACTATCTGGGTTTAAATGACGAGTATAAATCAAAAGACTCTCCTGGCGCCCAGCCGAAGTTCCTAATCAAGGGCATGCAGCGGCACTCAAGTTGTACGCTCGGCAAGTGATTTTATGTGCTCTACCCATCGAGATGCGTCTGGAACATCAGTCCGGCATGCTCCCTCATTCTGTGAAACTGAATGACCTTCCAACTTTCCTGGGCAACACTCAATTCCGCTCCAAACGAAGCCAGGAAGGTAGGCGCACCTACCGCATCGTAGGCAATCCGATGCGCATTGGCATCAATGAACCGTTTTAGTTCGCGTGTATCATCGGCGGTGATCCAGCGCGCCATCTGGTACTTCGCGGGAGCGAGACGTGCGTCCACCCCATACTCATGCTTGAGCCGGTGAGCCACTACTTCGAACTGCAGCGTGCCCACCGCGCCCAGCAGCAAAGCGCTCCCGACGTGGGGCCGGAATACCTGGATCGCGCCCTCCTCACCCAATTGGGCAAGCCCCAATTTGAGCTGCTTGCTGCGCATTGGGTCGGCAATCTCGACCGTCTGGAAAATTTCCGGCGCAAAAAACGGCAGACCCGTAAACTGCAGCTGCTCGCCTTCTGTCAGCGTATCTCCCAATTGCAGTGTCCCATGATTGGGGATGCCGATGATATCGCCGGAATAGGCCATATCGAGCAATTCCCGCCGTTGCGACAGAAAAGAGACTACGCCGTTGGTGCGGATATCCTTGTCATTACGTACGACCCTCAGGTTCATGCCACGTTCGAAGCGGCCTGAGCATATCCTCACGAAAGCGATGCGGTCCCGGTGAGCCGGGTTCATGTTGGCCTGAATCTTGAACACCACGCCTGAAAACCTTGGCTCATCGGGTTGCACCCGGCGCTGCAGGGCTTTGCGCGATCCGGGCGATGGTGCAAGATCGATCAGGGAGTCAAGCACCTCGCGTACTCCGAAGTTATTAATGGCTGAGCCAAAGAATACCGGCGTCTGCAGGCCAGCAAGAAAAGCCGCATGGCTGAATTCCGGAGAGGCGCCTCGTATCAGCTCGATTTCCTGCCGCGCCTGGACAGCATTTTCCCCAAAGCGACCGATGGCGGGATTGCTCAAACCCTCGATGATTTCGTCCCCGTCATCCAGTCTGTCGGCGCCGGGGTGGAAGACACGCATGCGATTGCGACGCAAGTCGAATACGCCATGAAAACCGTGCCCCATGCCTATCGGCCAAGTGAAAGGGATCGCCGCCATATGCAGCGTTCGCTCGATCTCGTCCATGAGATCGAGCGGTTCGCGCACTTCACGATCCATCTTGTTCACGAAAGTCAGGATGGGCGTGTTACGGGCACGACAGACTTCCAGCAGACGCAGCGTCTGGGCCTCCACGCCATTCGCGGCATCAATCACCATCAGTGCTGCATCCACGGCAGTCAGAACCCGATACGTATCTTCGGAAAAATCCTGGTGACCCGGTGTATCCAATAGATTGATGACGCAGCCCCGGTACTCCATTTGCATCACTGAACTGGCCACCGAAATACCCCGCTGCTTCTCGATTTCCATCCAGTCCGAGGTGGCATGGCGGCTCGCTTTTCGCGCCTTGACGCTGCCGGCAATATGAATTGCACCGGCAAACAGCAGCAACTTCTCCGTCAGTGTCGTTTTGCCCGCATCCGGGTGTGAAATGATGGCGAACGTACGACGCCGCGCCACCTCCTGATCGACCGTCATTCACTATTCCTCATACTAAGTCTTGTTCCTGCGGATAAAGATAACACCGTGCTCTATGCGTTGAACTGAACGTACTTGTTCCCGGGTAATTCTCGCGGCATACAGGCATGACGTGGGGACAACGGGGATGAAAATGGCAGCCGGATGGCGGATTGGCTGGAGAAGGCAGATCCCCATGCAGATGGATGATCTGGCGCTTTGATGCGAGATCAATGACCGGTACCGCGGACAGCAATGCCTGAGTATAGGGATGCCTGGGATGATCCAATACTTCGTCCACACGCCCCTGCTCCACGATTCTTCCCAGATACATCACCGCCACTTCATCGGCGATATACTCCACCACCGCGATATTATGAGTGATGAATAAATATGCCAGCCCCAGACGGCTCTGCAAATCCTTCAACAGATTGAGAATCTGTGCCTGTACCGATACATCCAGCGCACTGGTAGGCTCGTCGCAAACGATCAGCCTGGGAT
>JBOIFK010000234.1:0-5621 GCA_050741585.1 Nitrosospira sp. | reverse complement strand
GGGCAAGCCCTCCGGCGGCCAATCCTGTTCGGTTTGAGATGCCAGGTAGTAGTATGCAAATAGCAGATATCCAAATAAGGATCCTTCCGTCACGATCAAGGCTAAAATACCCCACCAGCCTCCCGAGAGCTTGCCATCGCTTCCTATCGGCAGAGGTCGGTCGAGTTGATCCGCGTCCGTCATGGGCTTCTCCGGGAAGTATCAAATACGCGTTGAACAAGTGCCTTGCGGGGCCACATCCAGACGACCAGCGCAATACAGGTTGATAACGCCATCAGACATGTGAAGTTCCACCAATGAAGCAGCATGCCGACGAACAGCAAAGACGCAAATAAACCGACGAAGAACGGCGTATAGGAATCGTCCGGCATTTTAAGGATGGTCACCGGCTTTGCGTTGATCGGCGAGGTACCGATCGTCTCCCGGCCCTCCGTCAGCAGATACCCTTCATCGAAACTTGAGCGTCCCGCGCCTTCGTCAAGCCGATCCTCCCACAAGGGATGGCGGCTTGCGACCGTGGGAATAACGGCAAAGTTGTATGCTGGCGGCGGGGAAGGCGTGGCCCACTCCAGCGTTGCGGCATCCCAGGGGTTTGCGCCGGCCAGCGCCCCGCGCTTGAGACTGATGACCACGTTCACCAGGAAGATCAGAATGCCAACGGCGAACACGAAAGATCCGATGGATATGATCATATTGACGCTGTCCCATCCCATGCGGGAGGAGTAAGTGTAGACCCGTCGCGGCATGCCTAGCAGTCCGGCCAGGTGCATTGGGAAGAATCCCACGTTAAAACCAATGAACATGACCCAGAAGCTCCATTTCCCTATTTTTTCATTCATCATGCGGCCGGTAAATTTGGGAAACCAATAGTAAATGCCGCCCACGACCGGGAATACATTGATACCGAGCAAGACATAATGCAGGTGCGCGACAATGAAATAGGTTTCATTAAGCTGCCAATCCAGCGGCACGGCTGCCGTCATGACTCCGGACATGCCGCCGATTGTAAATAGAATGACAAAGCCGGCAAAAAACAGAAAAGGCGTTTTGAAAACAGGCCGTCCCAGCCAGATCGTTGCGATCCACGCAAATACGGCCACTGCGCTCGGGATTGAAATGACCATGCTGGCAGCGCCGAAAATTGACAGTGCGACAGCAGGCAGGCCGGTAGCAAACATGTGATGGATCCATACTTCGAAACCGAGCAGCATGGTCGCCATGGTGGCAAGTGCGACTGCGGCGTAACCGACCAGCGGGCGGCGGCAGAACGTCGGCAGCGCATCAGAGACAATGCCCATCGCAGGAAGCACAATCGCATAAACCCATGGATGTCCGAAAATCCAGAAGAGATGTTGCCACAGCAGCGGTTTCCCGCCATTGGCTACATCGAAAAAGTGGGTGCCGACCTGCCGGTCCAGCCACAACAGGAAAAAGGCGAGGCTGACTGCGGGTATCGCCAGAAGGTTGGCAACGGATGCGGCGAGCGTCCCCCAGACAAGAATTGGCACCCGGTTGATCGTCATGCCTGGTGCTCGCATCCTGAAAAGCGTGACCACAAAATTGACCGCGCCGACGGTCGTCGAAATTCCCAGCAGCACCATGCCGAGCGCAAAGACGTCGATGTTGGGGCCGGTGTTATAGATCGGTCCAGAGAATGGGACATAATTGAACCAGCCAGCATTCGGTGCCTGGCCAAGAGGAAAGCTTACGTACATGAAGATACCGGCAAATAGAAAAATCCAGTAAGAAAGCGCATTGAGGCGGGGGAAAGCCATGTCCCGGGAGCCGAGCAACAGAGGCCATAGATAGTTGGAGAATCCCGACAATATCGGTAACGCATACAAGAAAATCATCGTTACGCCGTGCATCGTGAAAAGCTGGCTATATTGCTCCGGAGTCAGCAACGCCTGATCCGGCCTGGCGAGTTGCGTTCGCATGACAAGCGCCTCGATACCGCCTATCAGCAGGAAAATGAATGCGGTGACGATGTATCGCAGACCGATTATTTTATGATCGACCGTCGAAAGCCAGCCGCGCCATCCGGGCGCCGGTTCCCATAATTCGGTAAGGCGTCTTTCGACATCTGAACCCATTGGAGCACGGCCAGTTTCCGGCACGCGGATAAGGCGGTGATCGAGTGAGTCTTGGGGCAGGTCGGATGAGGCCATGCGTTCTTAGTCCAGCGTCGATAAGAATGCCGCCAGCGCGGAACTTTCAGTTTTCGATAAAGTCATGCTTGGCATACGCGACCCCGGCTTGAGCCGCTGCGCGTTAGTAATCCAATCCATCAAGTGCTCGGGCGTATTGTTCAATAGTCCAGCGGCCAGCCGGCGACGTGATTTCAAATGGGTCAGATCGGGTCCATGCATGCCTGTTGCGTCGGTTCCTCGAATCGTATGACAGCCCGCGCAACGCTCCATGAATAGTTCACGCCCCGGCTCGACGTTTGCCATGGCGGAAGAAAGCGAGGCTGACTGGCGCTGAGCGTCCTGCCATCTTTCAAAATCGCCGGGACTTTTCGCAACAACCTCCAGTGCCATATGGGCATGACCGACCCCGCAAAATTGCGCACACTGTCCGGAATAGATGCCGGGTTCGTCGGCCTGGATCCACTGTTGATTCGTCAGTCCCGGTATCATCTGTGTTTTACCGGCGAGCGTTGGTATCCAGAATGCATGAATCACATCCGCGCTTTTCAGCTTGATAAGAACGGGTTGGCCTGCCGGAATATGGATTTCGTTGGCGGTGATAAAGCGTTGCGCAGGATCATCGTGCTCATATTCGATTTTCCACCACCAGCCGTATCCCGTCACAGTCAATGTAATGGCCGGAGCCTGAGGGGGCTTCGCCACCGCATTCAGCACCATCAGCGAGTAAATAACCAGTCCGAACAGGATGCAGGCAGAGATCCCTGTTCCGATATATATCCATCGAAGCCCTTCACCTTCGCGGCCGATAGCACGCGGGTCTGCGGCGGAACGTTTTCGAAGCAGAGCCGTTATTAGCAGCAGGGCGATAATGAAACAGACTGCCACCGATAATCCAGCGAGTACCCATCCCAGATACAAGGTCGGTCTGGATGCCGGACCATAACTATGCAGGAAATAGTTTAACGGTGCGTCCGGCATGCCCGCTATGGCGGCAGTCGAGACGGCCGCCAGCGCAATGAGTCCGGACGCATGACCTATGGCCGCGCAAGAACGAAACTTCGGCACATCGCGAGGATTCCTGCGGTAATTGCCGCTGGGTATTGATTCCAGGACCGGTAAGCACCACTTGCGCATCTTTTCTATACTACGCTGGACGTCCCGTGTTTCTGTGCGCTAGCACACTTACCGGCCTTCTCTTTCATCTCTGCGGAGCTTCAGTCTCGGGCTCGTTGCGTTTGATTCACGAAAGGATTGGACGGTTCATGACGTTTGACTACATGATGCGCAAGAGCGAAAGATGCATCGGGCAGGCGCAGGATTCTGGTTGATTCCGGGCGTTACCGCGAATTGATGCCCATCGGTCAGATGAGCATCAATTGATATGTGAAATTGATATGAGAAAGAAACGGAGAAGTATATATCTACCCAAGCAGGTGTCTGGCCATACCTGGGCCGATATACAAGTACCTGGATATGCTAGAAAGCGACCTGATATTGTAGAACGAATTGTCCCCTGCTGGAAGTTTTCACGATATCGCCTGCTGCGTTCGCATTGAATATGGGTCTGTTCTGGTAGTCAAAAGTGATCTTGCTGTTATGCCCCTTCAATAACCAGTTTACCCCGCCATTAAATACATTCATTTGATCATGCAGGCGCTTCCAGTTGGCACTTGTCAGGGAAGCATAGAGCTGGAGCTGGCCATTATTTCCGGGAATCAAATCTTTCGGCAACAGGTAGCCAATCTGGGCATACCACATTTCACCGGTGCCGAACATCGGATAGGTGTTGCCAGCCCCGTTGAAACTTCCTCCCACGCCAAGGCCATTGGCAGAATTCTGCCCATTGCCGTTCATGCGGATATAATTCGGACCATAATCGTAGACGAAATACCCTATATAGGCGGAAATCGCCGTTTCCTTCACCTTGTCCACTGCGGCGTCCAGGTAGCCGGCAACCGACCAGTGAGTCATATCATGATATTGAGCAGTTGACGGCGAAGAGCCGGTCCACATGGCATTTTTCTCCGTAAGGAAGCCAGCTTCAAGATTCAGTATGTCCTTCTTGCCAAGGTAGGTTCCCTGCATATAGTCATTGGTCATGGGCTCCGTATCCCAGAAATTCCAGTAAAACATGCCGCCGTACTGTTTTTTATGGCCAACCTGAGCAAAATCCGAAATGGTCGGCGATATAGTGCCCTGCGCTAATCCGTCGGTTGTGATCGGGAATGAATCTTGTGCTGCTATCCGATACCGAAACTTGCTGATCTGGCCGCGAAGCCAAACACCCAGGTTTCTGTTGAACAATTGGGTTCTTTCCGTGCTGTACTGACCTGCGATGGGAACATCCAGCGTCATGATGGTGCTCACACTGGGGGAGCTGAAGCGGGACAAACCGTTGGCCATCGAAAGGCCGCCGCCCGCTATTACCTGATGCCCCTGCGTCAGCCGCAACTCAGCAAATGCATCGTGAAAATAGGGCATGGCCGCAATATGCCGGTTGTCGTTCTGCTGAGACAGAAAATTGAAATTGTTTATTCCGTATTGGGTGTAGAAGTATACCCGGTCAGTGAGCTGACCTTGCAATACAAGACGGGTCCGGCGAAGACCGACGTCGGTCGTATCGTCGACCGGCTGATCTTGTATGAGCGATCCCGGATTGTTCTGCTCATACCGCGCCTGGACCTGATTCAACATGCCAAATTTGATGTACTGGCTTCCGTCACCGTTCAGATTCAATTTAAACGGATCCTTTTCCTTCCAGTTTGCAAAGCCAAATCCTCCTGGCTTCGCTGCGGGTCTCGCCGGTACTTGCGCGGAAGCCGCGACTGCGCCTTCCCTGCCAGTAACGGCGCCTCCTTCTTTGCCAGTCGCGGGCGCTTCGCCGACGGCAGTGCTGGCCGCTGGCTTTTTCGGCGTATCCGAGACTTTTTCAAAAGAACCCATGCGTACCCGGCCTTCCCCAGGTTCCGAATAAATTTGCTTTGTCTTGGTGTCAACGAATAAGTCGATGGTATAACCTTGGGATGATGGGGGTTCCGGATTCGAAGACGCCTGCTTGTCCTGGGCATGCAGGGAGGTCGAAAACAAGCAACAGCATGCGATTAACGAAAGACTAGACTTCATTAAATATACCCCGTTTTAAAGATTGAGACTGAAAATGTGAAGTCCAAGGACTAAAAGATATTTCACTTGGTTACCGGCACCTTGTGGTTTTCCGTTTCCAAGTATTTTTAAGTTTTTTGCTTACCAGAAAAATACCACGGTAAAGGTCAAGAAAATGTCATTTGAAAGTGAAAAATCGGTGATCATTCGTCAATAGACTGTGAAGTAAAAGTTAATAATTTGTTAAGTCATACTCGTTGAGACTTATGTCAATTCTCTTTTTGCGAATTGAGTAGTCGGGGAAAGCTATACAGGCCATGATAAGTGACTATGACGAAAAAATTTATGCATGGTCCCGAAGCCTGGATT
>JBOIFK010000233.1:0-4765 GCA_050741585.1 Nitrosospira sp. | reverse complement strand
CGTGGAAAAAGAAGTGCAAAGAGATGCCTGCTCACGCGCCCATGCAGACGGCTGACGCCATTGATCGCCCCGCTCCCGCGGATCGCCAGGTAAGCCATGTTGAAAAGCTCTGACGGATCGTCAGGATTTTGGCGGCCCAGGGCCAGTAAATCGTGGCAGGTTATTCCAAGCTGCGTTCGGGCATAGTCGCCGAGATACTGCTCGATGAGGGTTGGAGCAAAGCGGTCAAAGCCGGCAGCCACCGCCGTATGGGTAGTGAAAAGGTTGCCCGCGCGCGTGGCGGATAACGCAACATCGAAAGTCTGCCCGGTTTCCTCCATGAAACTTCGTGCACGCTCCAGGATGGCAAAGGCAGCGTGGCCCTCGTTCAAATGGCAGACTTCCGGCTTGATGCCAAGTGCGGCCAGCAAGCGCCATCCACAAACGCCGAGAAGAAATTCCTGCTGGAGGCGCAGCTCCGATCCTCCCCCATAAAGTTCGCTGGTAATGCCGCGATGCGCGGGAAAATTTGCCGCGTCATTACTGTCGAGCAGATACAGATTCACCTTCCCCACCTGGACTTGCCAAGTGCGCAACCAGACGGAATAACCCGGCAACTTGATTTCCAGCCGCAGCCATTCCCCATCCGCCCGGCGCAATGGCGTGATGGGCAATTGCCCTGGATCGTTATATGGGAAAAGAGCCTGCTGGGCACCATCCTTGTCGATCACCTGGCGAAAATAGCCTTGCTGGTATAGCAGGCCAACGCCGATCACCGGCACGCCCAGATCGCTGGCGGCCTTGAGCTGGTCGCCTGCCACATTGCCCAGCCCGCCCGAGTAAATTGGCAGCGCCTCGCTCAGCATGAACTCCATGCTGAAATATGCGACACATGTCAAGGAAGATTGCGGGCATGCCTGTTGAAACCAGCCAGGCGCCATCGCCGCATCACGCTGCGCCTGCACGAGACCGTCCACATTTTTACGGAATGCGGGATCGGCAAAAACACGCTGGAGTTTTTCCCGCGAAACAGTCTGCAAGACAACCCACGGATTATGGGTCAACCCCCAGAGTTCCGCATCAAGCTCCCGCCAGATGTGATCCGCATCGTGCCGCCACGACGATCGCATATTCAGCGCAAGCTCGGCCAGGGAATCGAATCCCTCGACATCCCTTGCGGCCTGAAGCGCATATAGCGGTTTGTTATCCGCTATGGAGGTCATTTGTTACCAGGGGAAATAGGAAATCCACCGTTCGATTCCAATTCGATCGTCTTTCACCGTGATGATGAGCCGCGGGCTGGTTTCCTTCCAGGAACCCTTCCGGATCCCTGCCTCACAGCCTGCGGCAATTGTAGCTGACTCACCAAAAAGATCGCGGCGCGCGCAAAAGACGTGCGGCGACGGTATTACACTTGAAACTGAACGGTCAATGCCGGCTTCAGGCTCAATAGCCGCCGCCCCCTCCGGTCCCGGAACTGCCTCCCGAGCTTCCGCCCGAGCCGCTGCCTGAGCTGCTCCCCGAACCGGTACCCGAGCCGCTGCCTGAGCTGCTTCCTGAACCGGTACCCGAACCGCTGCCTGATGGGGGAGTGGGGGGAGTGGGATCTTCTGTTCGCCGATCCATATCGGCGTCCTTCTTCGAGCGCTCGCCCTTTTTCTCATACCCCTGGCCTTGGCCGGGCTTAGGGGTTTGCGCCCCCGAGCCGCCCTGCTCCTGCATGCCGCTCTGGGCGTGCACAAGTCCGCCAGCGCCTATACCCATGGCCAGTGCGGCCAGTGCCGCCGAGTGAATGATCTTGTTTTTTAATATTGCAAATCTTTTCATGGGAAACTTGCCGGCAAGTTCCCGTTGTTTTTTGTCATCCACGGAAGCAGAACCCCGCTTGCCACTGTCGCCAGCGCTTTTTGATGTAGGCATGTTTATCTCCTGATTGACTGACTATGGAATTCTCCGCCGGTGTCTTTTAGCGCAATGCGGTATCGATACCTTTGGAAATACGATCTCCACCATTAAAAGCTGAAGAAGATAGTAGGGTATTAGCCAAAACCGGCTTTTTATGTACGGAGACGCACATAAGTGCAAAAAAATCAAGCAAATTTTATTGTCAGGATTCGTCAGGCGTGTGGCCGTAGATCAGCCCTGTTATTCCAGGTTCATATAGGGTCCCTTCCGGATGATTTGGCGAGGTCGCTTCCTGTTGACTATCCACCCGCTGGGCAGACAGTTTGTCGCCAAGGCCCGGCATCAGCCTGGCTATCGTTGTATTGACCACCGACATCGCGCCGACTTTTATATCGCGGCCCCCGTCGGTTGCCGCTTGCAGAATCGCTTCAGCAACGTCTTCGGGATCGATTAGCGGCGGCGGTAATTTTGGTTCCCTGTCCATGTAATTCTTGGCGTGCTGCGGGTAGGGCGTGTCAACGGCCGCTGGCTGAATCAGCGTAATCGATACCGGCGCCTTGTCGACTTCTTCGATTTCCACGCGAAGCGCATCGGTAAAACCCTTGACGGCATGCTTGGATGCCGAATACATGCCTTGCAACGGCACCACCGCTTCGGATACCTCGCTGCCGACGTTAACAAGCGCTCCGCCATTTGCTTTCAGGTGGGGCAGAGCGGCCAGCGAACCATTGACCACGCCCCAGAAATTGGTATCGAAAAGACGCCGGCTGTCGGCTTCGCCGACTTCGTCAAGACGTCCGAAGATCGACACGCCGGCGTTATTGATCCAGGTGTCGATACGGCCGAAACGGGCGATGGTTTCCCGCGCGACGAAAAGCATTCTCTCCCGGTCGGCGACATCCGCAACGATATGGATGGCTTCGCCGCCTGCATCGGCTATCTGGGCCGCCAAATCCTGAAGCGTGACCGCGCTGCGCGCAACCAGGACCAGCCTGGCGCCACGTTCCGCGGCCAGCTTTACCGTACAAAGGCCGATGCCGCTTGAGGCGCCGGTCACAACAATGACTTGCTGATCCAGAGGCTTAAGTGAAGCGGACATAATTTTTCTCCCTGTTAAATTATGGCAACAACAAAAAATGACGGCGGCAGACGGACCTTCTGGACCGGGTTCTACATCCCGGCGATCAAATCCTCCAGCACCTTGAAATCCACCGGTTTCGTGAGATGATAATCGAATCCGCTGGCGCGAGAGAGCCGGCGGTCCTCTTCCTGTCCCCAGCCGGTCAGCGCAACCAGCTTGATATCATTGAACTGCGGCTGCCCGCGAATACGGCGCGCGACCTCATGCCCATCCATGCCCGGCATGCCAATATCCATCAGGATGATATTCGGGAGGTAATTCGGGATTGCCGCAAGCGCCGCCGGCCCGCTATTGGCGACCTGAACGTTAATGCCGGTTGACGCAAGCAGCATCGCGAGAATTTCAGCTGCATCATGATTGTCATCGACCACCAATATGCGCAACCCCGAGGGCGGGGGGAACGCTCCGTCCGATCCGGCGCCGTGTCCACGCGCGGACGCTTCCGACAAAGGCAAACGCACAATAAATTCACTGCCTCGATCCTTCCCTTCGCTTATGGCTTCAACGGTGCCGCCATGCATTTGAAGAAGACGATAGACCAGGCTGAGTCCGATGCCCAGGCCCTCCTGCGCACCTATTCCATTTCGGCGCTCCTGTGCGAACATATCAAATAAACGCGGCAGCATGCCCGGCAGGATGCCGATCCCGTTGTCGCGCACGGATATCACTGCATTCTCGTCTTCCTGATGGGCGGTCAGCCAGATCTGCCCGCCGTTTCGGGTATAACGCGCCGCGTTGTTGAGCAGATTGGTAAATACCTGCTCCAGCCGTACGGCGTCTGCATGAACCATCAAGGACGTTTCAGGAATAAATACGCTCAATCGATGTTCCTTCTCATTGATCAGCGGCATGCTCGCTTCGACAGCATTCCGCAACACCGCAGCCAGATCCGTGGGCGCCTGCCGCAGTTCGATCTTTCCACTGGTAATGCGCGATATCTCCAGCAGATCATCCACCAGGCGAACCATGTAATTCACCTGCCGGTTGATGACCGGCAGCAGGCGGGGAATAGACGCGGTGCCATCCGGACGCGCAATGAGCGCCAGCGCATTGGAGATTGGCGCAAGCGGGTTACGCAGCTCGTGCGCCAGCGTCGCCAGAAATTCGTCCTTGCGCCGATCGGTCTCCTTCAACGCTGTTTCCGCGATGACGGCATCGGTAACGTCTATCGATAGGCCGGCATGTCCCGCATACTCGTCGGCGGCGGTAAACCACGGCAGCGCATACGATTCAAACCAGCGCCATTCTCCTTTCCCGGTTTTAGCCCTGACACGCTGTTGAAAACGGGAACGGTCGCGCAGCGCCTGCTCGAACGCCGCGAGGTAACCGGTTCCATCGTCCGGGTGAATAATTGAACGCCAACCAACATGCATCAACCGCTCTGCCGTCACCCCGATCATCTTTACAAATCGCTGGTTAACGTAAACCGGATTCCCGCGCGTATCCACTTGCCATATCAAGGCGGGTGACGCTTCCGCCACAGCGCGAAATCTTGCTTCGCTCTCGCGCAGGCTCTGTTCGGCGTGTTTCCGCTCGGTTATGTCAATTACATATTCAACCCCCTCGTGTTCGCTGAGCTGCTTCGCGGCGAGCAATGCCCACCAGCGCGAGCCGTCCTTGCGGAAAAACTCTTTTTCGTAGGGCGTGGTGCGCCCCGTGGCCTTGAATTCCTCGATAGCTCGCTGTGAAACCGAAGTCCATTCGGGCGGCGTCATTGCATCGCAACGCAATCGCCCTGCC
>JBOIFK010000232.1:0-9111 GCA_050741585.1 Nitrosospira sp. | reverse complement strand
AAGCCAGAGAGCCAGGACATATAGCCCGGGGACGTTGAGAAGCCGAAGTTCGAAACCACCTTGCTCCACCTCTGGAATCTCCCTTACTGCGCGGATCGCACTCGCGGTCGAGGCGACGAAGCTGCCTTCGTTGAAGGCGGAGAATACATGTTCGTTTGTAGAATCCACGGCAACCGACTCGGCGGAGGCGAGGACCTTATCGTCTTCCTGCACGAGATAGCGCCATCCGGTTGGCTTGGCCGCATCGAGGCCCTTTCCGGCCGCAAGGTCGGCGAGGCCCAGCGTGAATACCTGATGAGGTTCGGTGAGCTGCAGAGTCCCGGTAGCGCTGCGCAAGGCTGGAGATCTGAAAGCACGGTTCCTGTTCAACTCGAGGAAAGTGGAATGCACGGCATCCGCTGCCTGCTTCGAGGGTTTGGGAGCGATAAGGGCCATCAGGAACTCCTCAGTATTTGGTGTAGTAAGTATGGGTCCACGTCCCCGACCCTTTATAGGCAGTCTGCAGGGTCGCGTAATTGACGTCCGAGCGGTCGTAGATCGGGTCGTCAACCGATACGTAGTCGATACCGCCCGCGCTATATTGCCCCTTGATGACCAGGAAGTGGGCGCCACCGCCCGACCAGGCCACCCGGATCCCCAGCGGACGGGCGAAGGTTACCTCGTTCTCGATCTGGGCGGTAGTGGCTATGCCCCCCACCCAGTGGTCGAAGTGGCCCACCGCCGTGAGTGCCTGGTCGAGAAAGCCGTAGACGTTGCAGGGGCCGGATGCACCCGCCCCGCAACAGTCGGTTCGTGCCAGTTCGCCATTGGCCACGCCGCACTGCTGCCAGCCGCTCTCCGGCTGGTAGAACAGGGCGACGCTGGTCGCTGCTGCCGCCCAGCACCAGTTCGATTGCTGTTGGGGCTGCATGAAGAAGTAGATTTCGTCGAGCCACCAGATCGTATCGATGTGGTGATCGTTTCCCGCGACAAAGTCATCGCGTATGTCGAAGTGGTGATCGATTCCCACGACAAAGATGTCGAGCGCGTCGGGGTGGCGGCTCAATGCATTGATCGAGGTTCCCGGCGCGACGACCGGCAAACCTCGAATCATACCGTGCCGGTCCCAGGGGCTCGGTGCATCGATCGAGGTTTCCGGCGCGACGGCGCCTGCGGCGATCTGAAACCAGGAGCCCCAGCCGGTGCTGGCATCCCACCCGATGCTGTAGACGCCGTGGTTCGTGCCTACGGCGAAGACATCGAGGTGATCGGGATAGCGCGACACAACGCTGATGGACGTGTCGGGGGCCGCTGCGCCGCCGGCCACCACAAACCAGTCTTGGGCCCAGCCGCCGTTGGCGTCCCACCAGATGCTGTAGATTCTATGGTCCGTGCCGACGACGAAGAGGTCCAGGTGGGTCGGATAACGTGCCACGGCCGCAACCGAACTGTTCGGGGCGGCGAACCCGTCCGCGACCTGAAACCAGTTCGCCCAGCCGGTGCTGGCATCCCACCAGGTGCTGTAGACGCCATGGTCCGACCCAACCACGAAAAGGTCGATGTGGTTGGGGTTGCGGGTCACCGCCGTGATTGATGTTCCGGCTGCGGCGGCGACGCCGCTGACAACGAACCAGTTCGCCGCCCAGCCGCCGTTGGCATCCCACCAGATACTGCAGATTTTGTGGTCCCATCCCACCGCGAACAGATCCAGGTGGTTGGGATTTCGGGCGATGGCCGCGACGGAAGTTCCGGGAGCCGCGGTAAGGTTGGAAACGCGGAACCATCCATTGGCCCACCCTCCGTTCGCGTCCCACCAGATGCTGTAGACTTTGTGGTCCGATCCCACAACGAAAAGATCGAGGTGGTCGGGATTGCGGGCGACTACGGTGACTGTCGTCCCCGGCGCCGCGAAGCCGCCGGCAACCTGGAACCAGTTCGACCATCCCGTGGAGATATCCCACCACGCGCTGTAAATTCCGTGGTCGGGGCCCACGCAAAAGATATCGAGATGCCGCGGATACCTCGCAACCGAGGTGATGGAAGTCGACGGTGCCGCAATGCCGCCGCTGACGCCAACCCAATTCGGTGCCCATCCCATTGCCCACCCCCTCTGTCAGTGCCTGTCCCCCCGAAGGGGGACAGATGCATTGAAAAATTGGAAAAATAAACTTCTTTAAAAGATAGGTCGCTATATGATCCTGCCTCTCATCGTTGTCTTTCGCTTGGCGCATGCCGGCTATACTGCCCATCGCTTATGGTTGAACCCAGGGTGCATCGAGCACAACCTTGATCCCCTATCTTAAGCATGACCAACTACTATCAGCTTGAAGTTTTTATTTATAGATCATCAGTGTCAAATAACAAGTACGAAATACACAATCTTGAGGGCCGAGACAAGGTTACGGCTTTTTCGATGTTTGGCCTGATTTGCGGCGACACCTTGCCAAGTGGGGATGTGAGCCCAAACTACCGAAACTCCATCAGTGCGAATACCTGACAGCGCGGGCGCGACGGTGGCTTTGCGGGATGGAATGCGCGAAAGGCGACAACGCGAATGGCCGAGCCCCTTCGCTAGGAGCCTGACAAAGCAGGCCGCCCGCAAAGCCACCGTCCCTTCGGGGCGGCAAAATCGGGATGATCACGAGGCGCACGACGAAGGTCGTAGTTAGTCTACGATGCCAGGGAGTGCAACGCGGTGAGCGCCCAATTTTGCCGCAACGCGTTCCACGCGGGGCTTGTTCAGAGGTTCCTTAGCATCGGTTGAGGCAGTTCCTCCTCGTTTTCCAAGCTCCGCCATCCAACGCTGGGAGCCCAGAAAACCTTGCAATAAGGCGGGGATCATAGCGTACCGCCACGGCAGCTGGAAAGCGCTTGCATTGCTTGCCCGCGTCGATTGGCCGCCTCGAAGGCTTCATTTGTAATTTCCATGCACTTGTCAAAACGGGGAGATAATCGGCACGCGTACTCGTCGACGCGCCGTTGAGTAGTTGCTTCAGTTGATTTTTCCAGGCTTTAGTTTTATCTCCTTATAGATCGCATCCAGGTTTGCTGCCCGTTCCGCCGTATTGGGGTGGCGCTTGATGGGGGCATCGACAACCTCGTGCACGGAGGCCGCCAGCCGCTCAAGATCGGAGACCGGGGCATGCGCCGCTTTCTCCGGCTCGGGGGGAGGCAAGTCTTTCACGAACACCTGGATCGAAGTCATCAGCTTCTGATCGTCCGCGAAAACACGGTCAAGCAGCTTGACCGCGCATGCGTCCGACTGCAGTTCCTGGTCGATATGATGGCGGGTAAAAAGGTTCTTGCCCACTTTCACATGCTCTATCACACCTGCCGGGTTGCTTCCCGCGGTGGATATCACCTTCATGAGATCCTTCTTGGCGGAAATCGAGTCGATCACCATGCTCTGCAAATCCTTTGTCTCATGCCGCTGGAGCACATGGGCCACTTCGTGCGCAAGTGCGAAATAAGCCTTGGGGTGGCGGGCGTTATTCACGAGCAGCCCCTGGTCAATGTACAGAAAACCGCCTGGCCGTGCAATCGCATTTCCCCCGTTGTTTTTCAGGATGAATAGCTTGAAGTCATACTCGTGCGTCTGATCCACCTTGGAGAGGATTTCGCCGAGCATCTTGTCCGCGATGGGATAGTACTTCTTGCCGAGCTTGTGATCCCGGGCCAGGATATTGGTTTCTTCCTTATGCGAGCGCTCGCCGTACATCACCTCGGCAGTCATCGGCAGCCAGTTCAGCTGCTTCGCCGCAAGCTTGAGCGAGCTGGGAATTTCTTCCGCAGTGTCGAGGTTGATGGAACCAGGATCCTGCGCCACCGCGATGTTTGAAATAAAGCTGCTTAAAATTGATGCTCCCGCCTTCATTGCTTCCTCCACGCCGAATGTTGCCAGCGATATCGCATTATCCGTAAGCGCGAAAGGTTGCACGATATGCGGGCAGTTCTTGTCCAGCACCACCGAGGCATTGGGATTGATAGCGGTGATTTTTTTGATATTGGGGCCATCGGCAGCCTCGCCCTCCCCGGCAGGTACCGCATCCGGTTTGGCTCCGGAGCCGATGAACTGGTCAAAGAGTGACGGCTGGGCCTCGTTCGCCTCCACGGCCGAGGCGATAGCCATCAGCATGAATGTAAAAAACGCCTGTTTTGCCGGTAACAACATATTCATGATTTCCCCCTGTTGGCTGTCTCAAAAATTCAATTTAACTTTTGCTGCAACTGCAGGATTTTTAGCTCGCGGGCATCGTAATAACCTTCTTCATCGAGGATTGCAGCCTCATAAACAAGTCGCGCATCCGCATCCTTCACTTCGCCCTGCATCTTTTCGATGCGTGAGCGGATGCTGGCGTCATTCAAAGCCTCTTGCAAATTTTCGTTTGCCAACTGGATATCCAGCGGCTTATCGGATTCCAGTCTCCTGCCGCCGGTCTTGCTATTGCCGGCCAGTTTCCGCAGCACCAGGGCCAGCGATTCGCAGGGTACGGAATAAGAATTGTCATTGACCACGGACTCATAAACGATCCGGAGCGCATCAGAAACTCCGGTTTCCTTTATTGAAGGGTCACATTTCAATCCGTCGGCATGCGCCGCTCCCAGCCCGATAAAAAACAAGCCCAAAGACAACAACCAAGCTGCAGCTTTCATATCATCCTCCGTCAATGTTTAGGTACCATGGAATAAAATGCCAGCCCTACTATGCAGAGCCAGGTAAATCGGCGCAATACGAGCAAAAAGGCCGCCTGCCAATCCTGGCGCCAGAGGCATTTGAAATCCAGGTAAACAAATCTTTTAAAGCTTTCGCACGGGCTGCGGCTATCG
Organism: Nitrosospira sp.; assembly: GCA_050741585.1. Classification (GTDB taxonomy): domain Bacteria; phylum Pseudomonadota; class Gammaproteobacteria; order Burkholderiales; family Nitrosomonadaceae; genus Nitrosospira. The sequence goes on along the minus strand of JBOIFK010000232.1, from coordinate 4,305 downwards.
GTCAACAGGCAATCCGATCCAGTTCCGGCATCGGGTTCCATGTGCATTTCCGCTTCGCCACGGGCCGCGCTCCGCTCCCGGGTCAGATCCCGCCCGACGCGAATCGCCTGGGCAACGGACCCAGAAACGAAGCTTTCGAAAAGCATGCCGGCGGCAATCGGGATGGGCGAAGCCCAGACCCCAAACCTTTCCAAGATGAGCAGAGATAGCCAGGAAAAGATAAACATCCCCAGCATCACCAGCCCGAGCAGACGAAAAATCAGCCAGGGAGCCAGCAATTGATTCGTCGGGGAGGAGATATCGAGCCGAAAGGTGAAGTAGCGATGCCAGCACCAGGCAATGACGTAGCCGAATATCAGCCCCCATGCCAGATCGACGATCAACTTGAAAACGTTGTAGTAATATTTTTCGTGCTCGATTACCTGCTCGAACGTGGATGCAAAGGCAATGGCATGGAGCTCGACCCCGTACTTTTCATCCATCGGCGTGAGGAACAGGTCGTCTCCGCCGTAGGTGGCGCCGAGGAAGACAACCTTGCCGTGCAGCTTATGCGGAGAAATGCCATCATTAATTGCCTGCGGCGCAAGTGAAGAAGACTGCTGGAAATTGAGCATTGGTTTATGCTCTTCAAAAGAAGGGGGAGAATCCGAATGGCTTTTAGGGGCGCTCCGGGCACTCTCACAGCGCTTATCCCGGACACTGGCACAATATGAAGCGCGCGCGACCTGGGCCAGCGCGGCGGGATGCGAGTAGTAGCTCAGAACCACGCCGTATTCGAGAGGCAGCCTCGCGTTGCCGAAGCGGACACCGGCGTTCTCCATTTCACAGACCCACCCCTTGGCCGTGACCTCCCGCTCTCCGAAGGGTCCGGCCAGGATCGTCGGGATCGTCTTGGTTTGCTCCTTGATCATCTCCTTCAGCGCTTTCTCGCATTTTGCGATATCTCCCCACCCATGGTCGTCACCTCCGCTTTCCCGCGGCTTCGCGGTCAGCGCAGGAGAAAGATCGAGATCGATAACGACGAGGCTTGGGGTGGAGTCATATATTTCTTTCAGGTGGGACAGCAGCACGCATCGATTGAGAGGGGATCTTTCCAGGTATTCTCTTTTGTGCGTTTCGTCATCGATGGCGACCACCACCGGCATGAATACCTGTTGCGAGTCGCGGGAGGAGGAAGCGAGTGAGCTGAGGTGCCCGATGATCACATACGCGTAGCGGTCGATCTGGTGCAGCCAGTGGGTATGGTGATGGATCGTGGTGACGATGGCTGCCACCAGGACTATCTGGGGCCAGTCGTTGACAATATAGTGGTGGAGATTGGAAAGGGAAAAGAACCTTTGGTGAGCACTTGGCGATTCTTCCGTTTTCTCGTTTTTATTGCCCATGCCCCACATCCTTTCCAGATGCCGAACCAGCCGCCTCCGATTTCCCGGGCAAGGCTTGTCCCCCGGGAAATACCTGTTGAACGGCAACTTACGCCGATTAGCCAGACCATGAAGCCCGCTTGCCGCACATTCCTGAAATGCGGCTAATTCCCCTACGCGACCCGCAGGAATTTGCTGAAGCATCAAGCCCATACGACCGGATTTGAGTATAGCTCAATTATGCAATCCTGGTATACATATTCTGTGGCATGTGAAAATCGGCAAGGTCAATGTGCCGCAGCGCACATACCTTGGAATTCCGGCCTGCTATCGTTTTGGAGCATGCTGTGCACGCCGTTTTTGTATCTGCCTTTCAATTTCAGGAGAATAGAATGGACAATGACAGAATTGTAAGCGTGCTGAATGACCTGATCGAGATTTCGCGCGATGGCGCGGAAGGCTTCAGGACTTGTGCGGAGGACGTGGACGAAGACGCACTGAAGCTCTACTTTGAAAACCGCGCCCAGAGCTGCGCCCATGCCGTTGGCGAGCTGAGCGCGGAAGTGCGGCGTTATGGCGGCGATCCCGATACAGGCGGCAGCGCGGCAGGCACGTTGCATCGCGCCTGGGTTGGCCTTAAAACAGCAGTGACCAGTGGGGACAACCTTGCGGTGCTTGAGGAATGCGAACGAGGTGAAGCCGCTGCCGTGATGGCTTACGAGAATGCGCTGAGAGAAGAATTAACGGGTGATCTGCGCGCACTTCTCGAAAAGCAATGCGACGGCGCCAAGAGGAACCACGACCGCGTGCGCCAGCTGCGCGATACGGCCAGGCATGCCACGCGGCCTTGATACCCGGCCTATTTGTGCTTCACGTAGATAAGCTTGCCGGTGTCAAAGCCCAGCGAATCGGCCTTTTTTATGAACTTGTCCATGATGTCCTTCGTGACGTGCGGCGTGCGGGAAAGCAGCCACAAATAACTCCTGTCCGGGCCGGTGACGAAAGAATACTGGTAGTCGGTTTTATCGAGATCGAATATCACATACGATCCGTAAAAAGGGCGAAAGAACGATATCTTGTAATAGCCGATGCCAGGGCCTTCCATCGGATACGCCCTGGCCTCCGCAACACGCCATTCGCCCTTCTGGGTATCGTAGCCACGGTTCACGACCTTCATGCCGCCGTCATCGAACAGGCTGTAATTGGCGGTAATATCGCTCAGGTCCTTTTCTGAAGAATGCTCCAGGCGCGCAATCTCGTACCAGGTGCCCAGATAGCGCTGGGCGTCGAAGTCCTTGACCGGCGTAATTCCCTTGGGAATCCCGGCACACCCTGCCAATGCGATGACTCCCGCCACCAATAGGACACGCAGCGAATTAGGCATTCGATAACTCCATTATTATGATGATCGTTTATAAGCCGCCACGCGACTACGCGCGCCGGGCAAGCACGGAATGGCCCATCCCAATTTGCATGGATTGAGCCGCGCAGCGTAACGTAACGTATCCGGCGTTTATCAGCGCCGCTACTTCGAGACCCTGTGCAATGTCAGTGCAGGCCCGGCTTTTGTTTCCAGCGTTGCGGTATTGCCATCGGCGCCCAGCTTGAATGCAGCCGTCTCGGTTCCTGAAAAGCCCGCGCAGCCGTTGTTATCGTAGGTGAATCCCTTGATGCTCAGAGCCTTGCTTCCTGGATCATACGTATATGAAGCAAATTCGATACCCGGATCGCCGCAGCTTTCCTGACCGGCACTTTCAACACCCCCGATTGGATCCACCATCATGTATTTGCCGTTGGAAAAAAACAGGTAGGTTTGCGTCTTGATGGCCGTGGGATCGGAAGCCCATGCCCCGACAATGCCTTTGGGATCATTCTCCATCTTAAAATAAAGGCTTTCCTTCACTTCAGTCTTGATGGGCTCCTTTGAGGAACTGATCTCCAGCGTGCCGGCAATATGGAAGAGTTCGCCGAAGAGGCTTTTCTGCTCCCGCTTCCGTTGCACCGTGAAAATATCCGAGGTAATCAAATCGGAGCCATCGGTGCGAATCCGCCAGTTTGGCCGCGGATGGGACAGCCCGGCATGAAGATTATTGTCCATGACCGGATTTGCCGCGAACTTGAATCCCCTGGTATCCATCGCGGACAAACGGGCTGCGCCGTATTCGATGCCGGCTTTGCTGACCAGGCTGCCGCCGCATACCCGGTTGGTGTCGCAGGAATCATCCGGCGTTGCTTCCCCATGCAGATACTCGCCGGTGCCGTCCGGAGAAATACGGATGACGGAAGCGGTCGCGTCGTCATGTCTGACCCAGATGTTGGCGCCGAGCATGTTCATGCCCTGCGAAAGAAAATGCGCCCGGGCTTGCGCCGGGGTCTTGGCCGGACCGGCCACGCCGCCCGCCTCCCTTGCCTTCTGCAATTCGGGTGATGCGGCAAACGCAGCGGGCTCGCTGTCAAGATCGATCGAGGCGCTGACAGCCGCTGCGGCACTCGCGGGAATGGAGATTCCGTTGCCGGGATCGCCGTCCACGTCCAGGGACTGGAGCAGGATAAGCAGGTTCCGCAACCTCTTGTCGTTATCTTCTCCAGCCAGCTCCATGGGCGTGACGATGGCCGCGCCCTTGACCTTCCCGAGGCTCAGGCTGCCCAGCTTGAACTCAACCGTATCTCCATGATTGAACTTGAAGGTGCCTTGCGCATCCGTGGTGCCGGAGCCCGATGGCGATGCGTAGGCGACACCGCTCACCGCCGTATCCAGCAGCCTCCCGGTCGCAGGGCCTGTCTTGCCGCTGCCTTTGCTGGTATTGCCACCCGTTGTTGATGAAGGCTCGTTTCCGTCACCGCATGCAACAAGGCTCAGCGCCAACACGACTGGCACCAGGCGCCCCCAGGAAGCTTTTATTTTATTCTGAGTAAGTTTCATCCAGTTAACTTCCGAATT
>JBOIFK010000231.1:0-3225 GCA_050741585.1 Nitrosospira sp. | reverse complement strand
AGTGATGAAAGCGCCGTCATACCCGTCTAGCGCAAGCAACAAATCTTTTATTTTTCTGGGGTCTGTAATACTTGCGTGATGTTTTTCCTTAACTGGAATTAGAGCACCTTTCAGCACCAAACTTAGGTCTGCCTGCGCTCTTCCCGTCGCGATTGCGTATCGAAATATCTGCCCGCAATTTTGTAATGCTCTATGCGCCGTTTCGATATTTCCCCGTTTCTCTATTTTCTGAACAGCGTTTAGGAGGCTGGCCGCAGTGACTTGCGCTATGGGAGTGCCGCCGATTGCTGGAAAGATATTCCGCTCAAGCAGGCTTATTGTCCTGGCAGCGTTCTTGGGCACCCATTTGACGGATTGTTTTTCGTGCCACTCTCGTGCAACGGCTTCAAAAGTATTTGTGGCAAGCTGTTTTTCCAGCAGCTTGTTGGATTGCTTGATTGCACCTGGATCGATGCCATTAATTATGAGTTTACGTGCTCGGCTTCGCTGATCTCTTGCCTCGGCTAAGGTCGTAACAGGATAGACGCCGAATGCAAGTGTCTTTCGCTTGCCCAGGAAGCGATAATCGTACCGCCAGTATTTCCCAGCATTATTGACGAGCAAATAGAGCCCATCGCCATCAGTGAGCTTGTAAGGCTTATCGGCGGGCTTCGCATTGCGTACAGCAGGGTCTGTGAGAGGCATTGACGGTATCTATTTGTGACGGTATTCGCTCTACCGTCAAAGATACCGTCATTCGTGGCGGTATGTCAAGATATTATTTGAGACACTATGATATGAACTATTACCGATAACACCCGTATTTATTATGTTAATGAGATGACATGATACTTACTGAGATGCTATCTTGGTGCCCGGAGCCGGAATCGAACCGGCATGGGCGATTAAGCCCGAGGGATTTTAAGTCCCTTGTGTCTACCAATTTCACCATCCGGGCAAATTTTGTCGAAATGCTATTTCGTCTTTATTTATCATCGTGTTATGTCGAGATTTCGGATTTTCAATTGTAACCAATAAGAGCGGCGCTGTACATGATTAATATTCCTGTGCTCCAGTCGGTCACCCTGCATGCCAATTAATTTTTGATCTTCTTCTCCCCATCGAAGAAAAATTATAAACATGCAGTTTATTTAATTAAACAAAGTGTTTAATATACGAACATTTTCCTGTGACCTGAGCTAAACAAAATGGAAAACAACAGCTATGCGCGCCTGCTGAAAGCGGCCAAGGAATTAAAGGGGGCCAGAAACGAAGCCGCCGTTGCTTTGCTGCTTAATATTTCGGCCCAGGCGCTGCACAATTGGAAAAGGAGAGGTGTGCCACGAGGAAATCTGGTTGAAATCGAAGCCAGGATTGGCGCTTATCCAAGGTGGATCGCTACCGGCCATGGCGACATGAGTGCCATAATTCGATCCGATCAGTCCAATGATTCGCTCATTATCGACGTGATGAACGCGATGAGATTCATGTCAGCGGAGGATATGCATTTTATAGTGGAACTATGTAAAAGATTGAGTAAGGAAAGGGCTGACGCCGATATTCACAAGGACATACGTAAGACCCGGAAACGTGTCCCAGTTAACGTTCCTGCCCGCCAGACCCCCGCCGTCTCGCCATTCTGGTCAGGTGGTAGAGCTGTAGAGCGGCGGAAAATCGATAACTCCGAATGGTACGGGATCAACCGCCGGAAATATGAAAGACGTGTAACGAGCCGCTAGTGTAGTGAGTCAGAGGTATCGTTACATAACCGATTCAAATGAATAAACCGGAAAGGAATGTTAAAAATAACTGGATTGGCGTCAGACAAGGCGCGAAGCGGCGCATCGTTATTCATATGCAACGACGAGCAACGCAGTATGGCGGCAATCCAGTCATTTTTTAAGTAGCGATATCTCTGACTCACTACACCAGCAACCGGCCGGACTTATAAAGCAGACTTATAAAACAATGCAGCCACTGATTCGGTCGCCAATCCCATATTAAGGGTGCCGTGCTTGTCAGCCTGCTATCCAACCGATTTCGAGCAACAAAGCCAGGAGGAAAATAAGATCATGAAAGCTGTTGAATTAAAACAACAAATACCCGACCTCTCGCTTGAGGAATTTCAACGCTCTCATCATCTTCTGGAAGCCTTTATCACGCTTCTGCCCTCTCACGCCCAGGCAGAACTTGTTAATTTGCTGCAAACGCTGTCGGAGAGCCATATATCTCCAGAATCAGCAAATTCCATGCGGCAAAGGGCTCTACAGATAGTCTCCGGGATTTGCAAGCCAAATCAGTCTCAGGAGGAGGTTCCTGTGGAAGCGGCACCGCGGGAATATCAAAAAAGATCGGGTGATAGGCGACAGCGCGATCGGCGGCAGCAGCCGGTCAATTCCGGTAAGCCTTGGACAACACAACAGGAGCAGGTTTTAAGAAGTCTCGCCGAGCAAAATATCCCGATAAGGCGGATTGCCCTGAAGCTAGGCAGAACCTCAACAGCGGTTCAATCAAAGGCCAAGGAAATTAATCTGCCATTAAAGCTCATTAAAGGGTCCGCCAACTAGCATTCCAATATCGAGTCCACCGAAGGTGATCAGCATAGGGGCAGCCCATATAACTGGCCGACCGCTGCCACCCCACCCGGCATGCGGGTCCGCACCGGGCGCTGGGCGCACCAAAAAAACAAGGGGCATGAGCCCCTTGTTTCATTCAGCCGTATCGCGCTCCAGATCAATCGCGGCGGCGACGGGCAAGCACGCTTATCATGGCTAGACCGGCAAGCAACATCCCGTAGGTTTCGGGTTCGGGTATGGGCGCCAGGAAACCGCGGATCTCGCCTGCGGGGAACATTGTCGTGTGAATGTTCGCATAGGCGGTCCCCTCATCCAGTCCTGCCACCAATGCATTGAATGCGCCGCCGACACCTCCATTGGCGGTGACAAATGACGCGTTATAGCTTGACGCAAGAGTCATGTCGAAAACGTGGTCATAGGTGCCTGAAGTCACGCCGGATGGAAAGCCCGTAAATGTGGGAACCGTGGTCGCCACACCGACGGCGCCGGTGAGAGGCGCATCGGTGCAACAATGGATGTGTGAAGCAGTCACACCCTCCTGGAGACCGCTGAAACTCTCCTGAACACGCATCGTGGCCGCAGCCACGTCGATGGTGACCGTTGCCGTACCGACCCCGGGGGACGTATTCGGTTCATCTTCGCTGGAACCATTGAGCACTGCCGTATACAC
>JBOIFK010000230.1:0-11370 GCA_050741585.1 Nitrosospira sp. | reverse complement strand
GCGCTGGGTTGTGACTGACATGAATCCGGACATCTGCCACTCATTTTTTTGTAAGAGCGATGACAGTAAGGATATTTCTCACCCTTGAGTTTCGTTTTCCTGGTGAGGTCGTTATAAGTTTTTTTGGATATATGGCTACATTATTGGCATCACTTTGGAATAATGCGCACGACAGGGTGTCGCATGAGGGAGTCCTCGAAGCCGGACCTCCGGTAAATAGAATAAATATAATTTTTTTGGATGATTGGCTTCGCAATCGTCTTTTGACAAGACTCCCCCATAATTCTTGAAGGTGCGAAAGCGTTTTTTTGCGATGATTGAGCTGAACGATTTCCCAGAGAAGTGGGCCGTTCTGTCTTTACTCAAGGAATTTGTCCGGCACGGCCACTGGCGATGCCAAACGCATAAGGTGAATCCCTGGTTCCGGGCTTCAGCTTAGCTTACATTTTATTCCCCGCTAAACCTTCTATCCACCCCCGGCTCCTCCCGCCGAAATATTGGTGTCCACGTCCGGATCTGGCCCCGGAGGCCTGTCTGGCCCATAAAAGAGCTTGATCATTCTGCGGAGAAAGCTTTTCTCCTCCGGTGCAGGTGGCTCGCACGCGTCAGCTTCCTGCGCTGTACACTCCTCGTTTAATGAAGCGTCAGCGCCAGCCGTGCCTTGGCCGGGAGCATGGACATCTTCTTTTGGCTGTGCATTTTCCTGGGCTCCTGGGGAATCTTCCCGTCCAGGCTGTGCTGCTTTGGAACCATGCGGTTCAGGCGTCGAGGCGCTGCCTTGTCCTGCTGTGCCAGTTTGTGCGTGGGACAAGCTCGCCGCGGTGAAAATCAGGATACTGGCAAGTGCTACCGATCGAGCCGTGAGGTATTGCAGGATGAAAACATGTTTCATGATAACCCCTGCGATTAGTCCAGCGAAAGAGCTCAAAAGAGATGCTACACTGATCTTCATTTTCGATACATGCGTATCGAATCATGCAACGTCAGAAAAAATCTGAATGTGTGGCTGCTTCTGCAGCCTGTCAAAGCAGACATTGCTCCTTGTTCGCGACGCATGGGTTCCACCCCGGTGATGAAAAGCAGGTGCGACCGCTACCGGCATGTAGAAAATCAGCCTCCCGCGCCACCTGCCGAAATATTGTTTTCTACGTCCGGGTTTGGTCCACGGGGCGTATCAGGTCCGTAAAAAATCCTGATGAACTTGCAGAGAAAGGTTTCCTCTTCCGGCGTAGAATACCTGCACGATTCCGATCCCGATCTCGGCACCTGCCCTGCGGATGACCAGCCCGATGGAGGGCCAGCCTGATCGGGTGCACCTTGCGTGGAGCTGCCTTTTTGTGACGATGAGCTCTGATCCTTAGCATCCCCCCAGCCTTGTTTTGCCGCTGAGGCTCCTTCCTGTTCTGCTGCGCTGGTTGTTTGTGCGTAGGACAAACTTGCTGCGCCGAGGATGATGCTGGCAAGTATTGCAGATCGGGCTGCGGAGCTTTTCAATGCGGGAATATGTCTCATGGTAATTTCTCCTATTGATCCATCAAAATAGCTGAACAAAATACTACGCCCATCCCTCAAGTTTTTCCACACGTCGATCAATGGATCCTCGTCGGAATATGCTGCGACATATAAGGAAGAAAAAAGGCGGACGGAGGTGGGCGATAGACTTTGGGCAAACCACCGGATGGGCTGGTGGCTTCATTTCCATCGGAAGTAATGGCGCTGGGGAATCGGTGGCATGCCGCTCCGGCAAAATTTTGCGGCACCATCGGGTGGCCTGTGATTGGTCAAAGGAAGAAACGGATTATTTAGCGAGAGATTGGATCGATCGACAGGCTCACTTGGAGACTGCCGCCATCTCGGAAGATGGTGGCAGTCTTAATGGCGTATCTATGCTTGCTCGCGAGTGCTATGCAAAAGAACCCATAAATCCCGGGTTGGCGAGACGCCGTCTTGCAACAAAACCTATCAGACACAGTCCTGCCAACAGCATGGCATAGGTTTCCGGTTCTGGAACCACGGTAGCGAATCCCGGCATATCGGTAAATATCGGCCGACCGTTGATATCCTGAACTTCACGCGCATCGCCATCAGGAAAAAGTGAACTGTAAGCATTAATTTGAGCTGCAGACATCTCTAGCGGCTCCGCCAGGTCGACCCATTTCACGCCTTCCGAGAATGGAGGCGTCGTTAGCGAGCCGTCGTAGCGAAACGAATTCAGGTTATCCGGAATCAGTGCATTCAAATTGAAGTGATCGACGGTGAGTGTATCGGTTACGGAATGCGGCAGGTTGGAGAAAATGGGATCAAGCGCTTTATTGAAAGCGCCTTCCTCGACCCACCGGCCCACCACCAGCAGGTTGTCCTCAGCATCGGCAAATACCAGGTGCATCTCCATGGGGAATTTATACCCATTTTCCAAATGCTCAGCGGGCGTGTGAAAGTGGAATTGCGACAATCTATACGTATCCCCGCCAATCGTCACCGATCCCGCGCCGGGGTCGACGACATTCGCCCTGGCAGCGGTTTTATCCACGCCAGGCGAGCCATTATTGATCACCTTCAGCTGGGTGTCGGAATTTAACGTAAATAAAAGCGGATCCAGGTCCTTGACAAAGGTTGTGTTATTTGTGGTGATATTAATCGGGCTTTGTGCCTCCATTGCAGCCAGGTTATCTGCCAGCGCATCCGCCCGCGCGCCAGGGAGTGCGCAGAAAAAAATGGTGGAGCCAAGTGCAGCCGACCGTGATAACTTAAGAGCAAATGATGTCTTCATAAGAAAGTCCTCATAAAAGTATGACAACCGGTACAAAAAAAGCAAGCATGACACTATGCTGACCGAAAAGTAACATGCGACATGTGAAAAAAGCGTCGTCTAATTGTTAAAAATTCGTTAAGGTCATGTCTTGTCATAATCAGCATGCTTGGGTTCCAAGAAACCCTATTATCAACCGGTCTAATATACTGACGTACCTTTTAATTGCCTCATCTTTTCAATATCAGACCATTCTTCCATATTAATTTTATGTCATAAAATGGAATGGGATTCTCTCCCGCCGGGAGGTTATCGACTAATGACCGATCGTGGCTGGGCCTGCTAACCGATGCTGAAGGAGTCAGCGTCTTTCTCGTTTGCCATTGACATGCAGTCGAGCTTGCATACATCATATTCCTGATTTCGGATTATGCCAGCAACCGTCCGCTGCGATCAGCGCATCGGCCGCTTTGGGACCCCAGCTCCCGCGCTTGTAGGAAAGAGCCGGGTGATGTGTTTTGAGGACGGGATTGATCGCTGCCCAAGCGGCCTCTATCGCTTCTTCACGGGTAAACAGCGATCCATCCCCAATCATGGCGTCATGCAAAAGCCGTTCATACGGCGACTCGCGTCCAAAGTGTTCTTCAACCAGACAGAGTTCGCGCTGGTTACCAATAAACTTTTTTCCGGCGCGCTTGACCCGCGCGGCGATAGCAACGGCTGAAATGGGAGAGAGCCGGAAGCGTAAATAGTTGGCATTGCAAGTTTCAGGCCCCGAGTCAGCGAAAAGCCGTTGCGGCGGCGGCTTTAGCTGAACAATGACTTCAGCGGCAGTCTCGGCGAGGAATTTGCCCGAGCGCAAGTACCAGGGAACCCCTTCCCAGCGCCACGAGTCGATGAAAAGACGCAAGGCGCAGAACGTCTCAACATCGGAACCCTTTGCCACGCCCGCTTCCTTGCGATAGCCAGCGTATTGGCCACGCACCAGGTCGTCTGATTTCAATGGACGCATGGCTTGAAAGACATTGATTTTTTCGCTTTGAACAGACCCGAATCCTCTATAAGGCGGGGGCTCCATGGCAAGAAGCGCGACGATCTGAAAAAGATGATTCTGAATCACGTCGCGAAGACAGCCTGCAGATTCATAAAATCCGCCACGGCCCTCCACCCCAAAATCCTCTGCTAGTGTTATCTGAACGCTGGCTACGTAGTTCCGGTTCCAGATCGGCTCAAGGAATGAGTTGGCGAAGCGGAAATAGAGGATATTCATGATCGCTTCCTTTCCGAGGAAGTGATCAATCCGGAAAATAGAATCCTCCGGGAACACCGATCGAGCGACGCGGTTGAGTTCCCGTGCCGAGGCGAGGTCACGTCCGAACGGTTTTTCAACGATGACCCGCGCATGGTCGGCCAAATCCGCCGCACCGAGCCCCTTTATGACAGTCGCGAAAAGAGAAGGTGGAATGGCGAGATAATGCGCCGGGCGCCGGGCATCGCCCAGTGCCTGCTTAAGCGCCTTGAACGTATCCGTATCATTATAATTCCCACTGACATACCGTAGCAGGGAAAGAAGATGGCTAAGCGCATTCCGGTCGTCAACTTTTCCGGATTTTGTTACGGCCGCAGTCGCCTTCTCGCAAAGTTGCGCCAGACTATAATTCGAGGAAGCGACACCGACTACCGGCACATTGAGAGCTCCCTGCTTTGCCATTGCATAGAGTGCCGGAAAGATTTTTTTTTGGGCGAGGTCACCTGTGATACCGAACAGCACCAGTGCATCGGACGGTGCCGCATTGCCTTTAACCCGGTCCATCTTAGCCTCCACCTTTTTTCTCGTCGTGTCCGCCAAATCGCTTCCTCATCGCGGAGAGCAGCCGGTCGGCATAGTCGGCATTGCCCCGGGATTCAAAACGGCTGAAGAGCGCCGCGCTGATTACTGGCACAGGCACGCCTTCGTCGACCGCGGCCAGCGTTGTCCAGCGTCCCTCGCCGGAATCCGAAACGCGCCCCGAAAATTTGGTGAGATTGGCATCCTCGACCAATGCTTCCGCCGTCAGATCAAGTAGCCAGGACGCCACAACGCTGCCTCGACGCCAGACTTCGGCAATTTCCGGCAGATCCAGTTCATACTGGTAAAACTCGGGGTTGCGCATCGGTGTCGTCTCGGCATCCGCCTCGCGTACCCGTTTTCCGGCATTGGCGCTGTGGAGAATATTCAGACCTTCGGCATAAGCTGCCATAAGGCCATATTCAATCCCGTTATGGACCATCTTGACAAAATGGCCGGCCCCGTGCGGCCCACAGTGCAGGTAACCGTGCTCGGCTGTGCTGCCAGATCTGCTGCGGCCGAATGTGCGTGCGGCCGCGCCAACGCCCGGTGCGAGGGCGGCAAAGATCGGGTCAAGGTGCTGGACAATTTCATTCTCGCCACCGATCATCAGACAATATCCACGCTCACGGCCGGCAACGCCACCGCTCGTTCCGACATCGACGTAATGAATTCCTTTTGAGCCCAACTCCGCGCCCCGCCTTATATCGTCGTGGTAATAGGAGTTGCCGCCGTCGATGATGATATCGCCCGCATCGGCGATCAATCCCAATTTTGAAAGAATTTCATCAACCGCGGCGGCAGGAATCATCAACCATACCACGCGCGGCTTGGCCAGCCGGGCGAGTAAATCCTCAAGCGAAGCTGCGCCTATGGCGCCTTGCAACTGAAGTTCCTGGACGGTTTCAGCGCGAGGATCATATACAACGCATTCGTTCCCGGCGCTCATCAGGCGACCCGCCATATTAATGCCCATTCGTCCTAGTCCGATCATTCCGAGTTGCATCTTGAACCTCCTTGCAGTTAAGAATTAGCTTCGTGCGTATTGGCGCATGCAAAAGACTGGCAGGTTTCCGCACCATGGAGATACCGGTATCTCCCGTGGCTTGGATCAGATGTTGGCGCCGACTGGGGCTGGCCACGCCACGTTGATTATTGTCAGGCCGATCCGCCAGGCCTGTCATTGGCCGCCGCGGCCAGAGTGTCACCGACGATTGCTTGCGCTTCCTCAAGGATACGGTGCAGATGGTCCGTTCCATGGAAGCTCTCGGCATAAATTTTATAGATATCCTCGGTGCCGGACGGGCGTGCCGCAAACCATCCGTTTTTGGCAATTACCTTAATACCACCGATAGCCGCGCCGTTGCCTGGTGCCTGGGTGAGAATCGTCTGGATTTTTTCGCCAACCAGATCGGCGGAACGTATCTGCTGCGGCGAGAGTTTTGCCAGAATTCCTTTTTGCACCGGAGTGGCTGGGGCATCGATGCGTTTGGAAACAGATTTGCCCACCTCGTGCTCAAGATCACGGTATATTTCACCGGGATCGCGGCCCATTCGCGCGGTGATCTCCGCTGACAGCAACGCCGGGATGAGCCCATCCTTGTCCGTCGCCCAGACCGTCCCGTCGCGGCGGAGGAAGGATGCGCCCGCACTTTCTTCGCCACAAAGGCCGAGGGAGCCATCGTGCAGGCCATCCACGAACCACTTGAAGCCGACCGGCACCTCATAAAGCTGCCTGCCGAGTTTTGCGGCTATCCGATCGATCATCTGGCTGCTCACCACCGTCTTGCCTACTGCTACTTTACCGCTCCACTGCGGGCGGTGCTGGAAAAGATAGTGAATGGCGACAGAGAGGTAATGATCCGCCGGTAGCAGACCCGCACTCCGGGTCACGATCCCGTGCCGGTCGTGGTCGGTATCGCAGGCGAAGGCGATATCAAAACGATTTTTCAAATCGATCAATCCCTGCATGGCGTAGGGAGAGGACGGGTCCATACGAATCTGGCCATCCCAATCAACCGTCATGAAGCGGAAGGTTGGATCGACCACTTCGTTTACAACGGTCAGATTCAGCCCATAGCGCTCGGCAATCGCAGTCCAGTAGTGCACTCCCGCGCCGCCGAGCGGATCCACCCCCATATTGATGTTCGCGCCGCGTATTGCATTCATGTCGATGACGTTGTCAAGGTCGCTCACATACGCATTCAGAAAGTCATGCTGGTGCGTTGTAGAGGCGCGCAACGCCTTCTCGAAATGCTTCCTTTTCACCCCCGCGAGATTCTTTTTAAGAAACTCATTGGATCTGGATTCAATCCAGGCGGTGACTTCGACACCCGCCGGCCCACCGTTCGGCGGATTGTATTTAAAACCGCCGCTCTCCGGCGGATTATGAGAAGGCGTGATGACTATCCCGTCCGAAAGCCCTTCCGTCCGGCCGCGGTTGTATGTCAATATTGCGTGAGAAACTGCGGGAGTGGGGGTGTATTCTCCATTTGCCGCAAGCATGACTTCGACGCCATTGGCGGCCAGCACCTCAAGTGCGCTGGCATACGCCGGCTCGGAAAGCGCGTGCGTGTCGATGCCCAGAAACAATGGTCCACTGATGCCCTGTTGTTCACGGTATTGACAAATTGACTGGGTGGTAGCAAGTACATGCCATTCATTGAAGCTTGTTTCATATGCCGAACCGCGATGTCCCGAGGTGCCGAACGCAACCCTATGTGCCGGTACCTCCCAATCGGGGATTTTTGTGTAGTATGCGGTAACCAATCTGGGTACATTCAGCAGCATCCATAGGGGGGCAGGCTTTCCCGCCAAGGGGCTTATTTTTCTGGTTGTTTTTTGAGTAGTCATGCTGCCTCACTATGTTACTGTGACGGTTGCGGAAGTAAGAATGTGTGGGTAAGCTTATGCGTTACGCTTGCTTGGTTGAAGCTTGACGGGCAATTTGCTTTCTGGCTGCGGCAACCATGCATGCAGCTCGAATCCGAAGTGCTGTGCGACGCTCTTTGCCGACGCAACATCGTCGAACAGCAGGTGGGCAACCTCCGGCTGCTGCAAGCCTGTTCATAACTCTGACATGGCACTGGCGAGAACGTGCGCGAATCTTTTGTGAAACTTTCTTACGGTCGCCGTCTTATCGGGTCCTTCCGAACCAGCGGCGACCCGAGGTATCTGAGGCAGGGCATCCGTTTACGTGGAAATCGATGGCCGCAGACAGGAATAGCGCAGGCTCCGCACGACCAACATAGCCAATCTCATGACTACTTTTCCTTGAATTGATTGTAGCGCCGCATCAGCGTGTTCGTCGAACTGTCATGTTTCAAGGAGGGCTCGCCGGGGTTTTCCAATTCCTGAATAATACGCTGCGCTAGCGCCTTGCCAAGTTCGACGCCCCACTGATCGAATGAATCGATATCCCAAACGACCCCTTGCGTGAAAACGCTATGTTCATAAAGAGCGACCAATGTTCCAAGTGTATAGGGCGTCAGACGCTCGGCGAGAATGGTATTGGTGGGACGATTCCCTTCGAAGGTTCGATGCGGTGCGAGCCAGCCTGGCGTTCCCTCGGCTTCCACTTCGTCCGCACTTTTGCCGAACGCCAGCGCTTCCGTCTGGGCGAACAGATTCGCCATCAACAGGTCGTGATGATTACCGAGTGGTTTCAGGGTCTTGCAAAATCCAATAAAATCACATGGGACGAGTCTCGTACCCTGGTGAACGAGCTGGTAGAACGAATGCTGGCCATTGGTGCCGGGCTCGCCCCAAACGATGGGCGATGTCTGATAGTTAACCGGTGTGCCACGAAGCGTAACGTGTTTGCCATTGCTCTCCATGGTCAATTGTTGAAGGTAAGCCGGGAAGCGCTTGAGGTATTGGTCATAAGGCAATACAGCAGTTGTCTGCGCATCGAAGAAATTGTTGTACCAGATCGCGAGCAATCCCATGAGTACAGGCAGGTTCCTGTCGAAGGGGGCGGTGCGGAAGTGCTGGTCCATTGCGTGAAAGCCCGACAGCATGGCACGGAAATTCTCGGGTCCGATCGCAATCATGGTCGAAAGGCCAACCGCCGAATCCATTGAATAACGTCCACCTACCCAATCCCAGAATCCGAACATATTGGCCGGGTCGATGCCGAATTTCGACACTTCCTCCGTATTGGTTGAAACAGCAACGAAGTGCTTGCGCACGGCACGGACGTCACCAAGTTTATCCAGCGCCCACCGACGAGCCGCGTGGGCGTTGGCAAGCGTCTCGGTCGTGGTAAATGTCTTCGAGCATATGATGAACAGAGTTTCCTCGGGATTGATGGCGACGGTAGCTTCATTAAAGTCCGTACCGTCGACGTTGGATACGAAGAGGAAGCGCATGTCACGCAAGCTGTAATGGCGCAGTGCTTCATAGGCCATTACCGGACCAAGATCGGAGCCGCCAATACCAATGTTGACGATGTTGCGAATACGCTTGCCGGTATATCCTTGCCACCGGCCACTGCGCAATTGATCAGAAAAAGCAGCCATCCGATCAAGCACCGCATGCACCTCAGGCACGACGTCGATACCATCGACAACGATCTGCATGTTTCTCGGCGCACGCAGGGCGGGATGAAGCACGGCACGCTGCTCCGTCGAATTGATTTTTTCACCCTCGAACATCGCATCAATACGCTTGCGCAGATCGCATTCCCCCGCAAGCTGCATAAGCAGCCGGAGCGTCTCGTCGGTAATTCGATTTTTCGAATAGTCGAGGTAAAGACCGGCGGCTTCAAGCGTGAAACGTTCACCTCGCCTGGAATCGTCAGCAAAAAGCTGTCGTAGATGCAAATTCCGGATCGCCTGATGGTGCGCTTCAAGCGCTTTCCATGCCGGGAGCTTTGTCAGGCATGGCGTTTTTAAGGACGCAACGGCAGCCTTCTCACTATTCATGCTTGGTCGATCTTCGTGAACAAACCATTAGATGGGCATCAGACAAGGCTTGGGACGGGGGTAATGGTATAAATCAGAGACGGGTAACAGTAGCATGGCAATCATCCAGCCATTTTCAGATGACAATATTTCCAATCAAATACCCTAGCATAATCAGCATCAAGAAAACGTTAAGTGCATGTGAGTAATTCGTAAGACCCATGAAATGGCCTGAAGGCAACGGATTTCTTAGGCGTCGCCTGTTTTTTTTCTCTTGATCAGCCGCCACAGCCACATCACATAACCAGAAACCGCATAAAGAAAGAAAAGGCAAAACAATACAACGGGCGGATGGCTTGGAATCACAACAAAAAAGAACAGTGCCAGCAATAGAACGGTGATGAACGGAACGCTCTTGCGCAGGTTGATCTCCTTGCCGCTATAGTAAGGGATGTTGCTGACCATTGTTAGACCCGCGAACAGCGTAATGCACCAGGCGAGCCACCTGATATCCGGCCCCTCTATTTCGAAGTCCAGCATCACCCAGACCAGGCCCGCAATCAACGCAGCTGCGGCGGGGCTGGGTAACCCCTGAAAAAACCGCTTGTCCACCGTCTCTATATTGGTATTGAAACGTGCCAGACGCAGCGCGGCGCAGACGCAATAAATAAAAGCCGCGATCCAGCCCCATTTGCCCATCCCCTTCAAGGCCCACTCGTATATTACCAGCGCCGGAGCGGCACCAAATGAAACCATGTCAGACAGGCTATCGTATTCCGCCCCAAATTCGCTCTGCGTATGGGTTAACCTGGCTACCCGCCCATCCAGCCCATCCAGCGCCATCGCAATGAAAATCGATACCGCGGAATGCTCAAAACGCCCGTTCATTGCCTGCACAATAGCGTAAAACCCGGCGAACAACGCGGCAGTGGTAAATAAGTTGGGAAGCAAATAAATGCCCCGCCGGCGCAGCTTGGATTTGAGCATGAGGCGTGGCAGATGAGGATCATGCATTATTTATGCAATACAGGGGGAAACCAATGCATGGTAAACGGTTATAGGTCGATGGTAAACAGGAGTTAGCGTTGGGAAAGAATCGAGAACGGCCAAAGGTGGTTTCCATCCTTTTGCCGACGGTTCCGGGTGGCAAGGAGTATGACCGGCCTTTTCATTGGTGAATTTGTCGGAATTATCCTAACCAGCGCCAACGGGATCAATCAGCGGGGGGGCAGTCGTGCCATTATCCCCCGCGCCAGCATCCTTCTACCCCTGGCACTTACCGGTCCGGCTGGCGGGTGCGTGGTGCGAAGACCGGAAGCAGGCCCGCATCCTCGTGCATCAGCAGTGGCAGCGCTTACTGATCCGGCGAGGGTTGGTTTTGAGGATTCCGGGTCAAGCAGGAATGACGAAGCTCATAGCGACGTGGTAGTCCAGGCAGGCTGCTAGTTTTTTGTTTGATCAACCAGCTTATTCTTCTTTATCCATGGCATCATGTCGCGTAGTTTCGCGCCTACCACTTCGATCTGATGAGCGGAAGCGAGCCGACGGCTGGCCTTCAGCATAGGCGCGCCGGCACGATTCTCCAGGATAAATTCACGAGCATATTCCCCTATCTGAATTTCATGCAGAATTTTGCGCATCTCGGCACGGGTTGCATCGGTAACAATGCGTGGGCCGCGTGAAATATCCCCATACTCGGCATTGTTGGAGATAGAGTAACGCATGTTGGCAATACCGCCTTCATAGATTAAATCCACGATCAGTTTCACTTCGTGGAGGCATTCAAAATAGGCCATTTCCGGTGCATATCCGGCTTCAACGAGAGTTTCAAAACCCGCCTGAATCAAAGCGGTAAGTCCACCGCACAGCACAACCTGCTCACCGAACAG
>JBOIFK010000229.1:0-5992 GCA_050741585.1 Nitrosospira sp. | reverse complement strand
GCGCGCGCCCGCGAACCCAGGCAGGAACCGAGATCTGCGCGGCCAGCTGAAGCGTCGACAGAACGCTTATCCAGGCTGCGCCGCAAACAGCCATCACGCCGTACGCCATGATTTCGCTATTCAGCGCTGCAAGACATAGCGTCGTCGCCGCATAGACGATAGTCGCCCCGAGCACCAGGCTATCCGGGGTGGCGTAAGCCCGTATCCGTGGCAAGAGGACGGCAGCGGCTACCGCGCCGATACCGACAAAAGTCAGCAGAAGCCCGTAGGTGCTCGAGGTGCCCGCAAGTTCATGCCGGGCAATCAACGGGAGAAGCGCCCAGGTCGACATTGCGAACAGGATGAAAGCGGTCGCGCGGATCAGCACGGCGCGAAACTGCGATGCCAGGCGCGCGTAGCGCAATCCGGCGCGCAATGCCTGCATGAATCGCTCGGGGGGCAGTACATTCCCGCTTGGCTGCCGCTGCCAGTGCCATAGCATCAGAAACATGCCGAGAAACGAGATCGCATTCAGTGCATACGCAACCCAGGCGCCAAATTGCGCCAGCAACAGCCCGCCAAGCGCGGGGCCAATGGAGCGCGCCAGGTTCATCGACAGCGAACCGAGCGAAATGGCTTGCGGCAACAGCTTTCCGGGCACCAGCTCGGAAATCACCGCGCTCAGTGCCGGCATCGCCATTGCCGCGCCAGCGCCCAGCGCAAACGTGAGAACAAGGAGGTTCCAGGCATCGAGCCCGTCGGTGGCGGCGAGGAAAGCCAGCGCCACGGCGCACAGCAGGAGCCATATTTGCGTGGCCATGAGATAACGGCGGCGGTCGATGATGTCGGCGAACGCGCCCGCGCCCAAAGCAAACAGGACAAGCGGCAACGACGCCGCTGCCTGCACCAGCGACACCATGACCGGCGAGGGAGACAGGTCGGTCATCACCCAGCCGGAGGCCGTCCCGTTGATCCAGGTGCCGATATTTGAGCCAAGCGACGCCAGCCAGAAGACCCGGAACACCGGCAGCCTGAGCGGCGCCCACGCGCCTTGGGCCGAGATTTGCTCTGTGTCGGTGTCGATGGGTGTGCTCACCGCTGGTCGCCGAAGGCATAGGACGACCTCATGGGTGTCTCCATTATCATGCCCGCTATCCCGCATATCCGCATTATCAGAAGCATATGCCTTTCCCCAACGGCGTGTTCGGACTATGGCCAGAATGGCTTTCCAAAGTGATGCCGCAAGCGATCCCCGCCTGCTTCTCAAGCCCAAGGATGAGCTGCCTTGCAGTGTAGTACATTTTCGTCATGCAGACATGTGCCCAATGGCACATTGACTTTGTTGTGGTACGCTGCCAAATGCCTGCTTACAGCTGCTATCAATCGAATCTGCCCCATCGATTCGTATAATATTGGTATGGAATGAGGCACGTTCTGATCAGCGTTCCGTTCAGGAGACCGCTACAGGAGGCAATATGACTCTGGCAAAAACCGCATCATGGATGCTGACGATCATGCTCTGCATCGCGACACCTGGAGCCTGGGGACATGATGAGCACGGCCCCGTGGGGAGTGCCCCGCCCGAAAAACTGGGCAAGGTGAACTTCCCGGTCAGTTGTAGTCCCGAGGCACAGAAGGAATTCAACCGGGCCATGGCGCTATTTCATTCCTTCTGGTTCCGTCCGGCGATCAACTCGTTTGGCAGAGTGCGCCAACACGATCCCGAATGTGGCATGGCTTACTGGGGCATTGCCGTCATGTCCATTGGCAACCCGTTCACGTGGCCGCCCAGCCCAAAGGCATGGAAGGAAGGCGCATCAGCCGTCGCCGATGCCCAGCGTGTGGGTGCCGGGAGCGAGCGTGAGCGCGATTATATTGCCGCGTTGGCCGCGTTCTTCAAGGATTGGGAAACAACCGATTACCGGCCACGGCTATTGGCCTTCGAGGAAGCAATGAAAGGCGTGGCAGCACGTTACCCGCGCGATACTGAAGCACAGATCCTTTATGCTCTCGTGCTCGATGCGACGGCGCTGCCCGCCGATAAAACGTTCGCCAATCAGCTCGCGGCGGCAGCTATCCTGGAACCGTTGTTCAGGAAATATCCGGATCACCCGGGCGTCGCCCACTATCTGATCCACACGTATGATTATGCCCAGCTGGCGGAAAAGGGCCTTCCCGCAGCCCGGGCCTATGCCAGGGTCGCACCCTCGGTGCCGCACGCACTGCACATGCCGTCACACATTTTTAGCCGTGTCGGCCTCTGGCGCGAGATGGTGGAAAGCAATCGCGCCTCTTATCTTGCGGCCAAGGGCGAACTCGAGGAAGCGACCCTCGGCATTGGTGCGTATGATGCCCTGCACGCCATGGACTACATGGTTTTCGCCCAACTCCAGCAAGCGCAGGACAAGGCAGCCAAACGCCTTGTGGACGAAGCCGCGTCGATCCACAAAATCAACGTGGAAAATTTTCCGGCCGCTTACGCCTTCGCTGCCATTCCCGCCCGCTTTGCGCTGGAACGTGGCGACTGGCAAGGCGCTGCGGCGCTCGAGCTGTCGCCCGCCGAGCTGGCCTGGAGCAAATTTCCGCAGGCTGAAGCGGTCCTTGTCTTTGCCCGCGGCCTCGGCGCCGCGCGCAGCGGAGATATTGCAGCCTCCCACAAGGATGTAGCCCGGCTGCAGGCACTCAGGGAAATGATGACGGCGGCTAAACTGGACTATTGGGCGGGTCAGACAGACTTTCAGATCGAGACAGTCAATGCCTGGCTAGCTCTCGCACAGAATCGCCACGACGAGGCTGTGCAATTGATGCGTGCCGCCGCGAAAGCTGAAGAGGCAAGCGACAAGCACCCGGTGTCTCCGGGGAACGTGGCCTCGTCTCGAGAGCTGCTGGGAGAGATGCTGCTTGAGCTCGGCCGTCCGGCACAGGCCTTTGCCGAGTTCGAGCGTTCCTTGAAGCGCGACCCCAACCGCTTCCGAAGCATTTACGGTGCTGCTCGCGCTGCGGAGGCGTCAGGCAACCCAAAGGAAGCCCGCAACTATTACGCCAGGCTTCAGAGCCTGGCGGCCGATCATGATACTGCGCGTGATGAATTGACCCAAGCCAAGGCCTTTCTCGGAAAAGAAAAGCAGTAGTTGCATCTGGATAGCCTTAAAGTAGCTTTTAAGCTACAATATGGTGCATGATAGAGCTTCTCCGATATCAGCGTGGCGATGGACGCGAACCTTTCACTGAGTGGCTGGATGCTATGCGCGATCAAGTCGCTCAGGCGCGCATTCGGATTCGTTTGCGCCAGATACAAGCTGGCAACTTCGGCGACTGCGAGCCGGTTGGCGAAGGCGTAACAGAATTACGTATTCATGTCGGCGCCGGATACCGCGCGTACTTTGGACGGCATGGAAAATCAGTTGTCATCCTGCTTTGCGGTGGCGACAAGCGTTCTCAGCCGGCAGATATCAAGCAGGCCAAGGGGCTTTGGATGGAATGGAAACGGAGGCAAGCATGAGCAAATTGAAAGGTGTCGTCTCGCACCACGAACGAGAAATCGCCGAACTGAGCGTTGATCGCGAATTGGCAGTCGAGTATTTGAAGGCAGCAATGGAATCGCTCGATAATCCCGACGACCGCGCTGCTGGTTTGTTGGCGCTTCGCACCGTGGCTGAAGCCTATGGCGGGCTTGCGATAGTTGCCGCCGAAGCTGGCATCAGTCGTGAATCCTTGTATCGCGCGTTATCCCCAAAAGGCAACCCGACTCTCAAAACGCTGCTGGCGGTTCTCAAGACAGTCGGGCTACGATTATCGGTTGAATCCGAGTATCACGCACACGTTTAAAACGCTGCACATGACGCCATGCAACTATCCGCCTGGGCACGTTGGTTTGGACTTCCTGTTGCCACCAGACCAAAATAACGTGCCAACCCTGGTCGATCACTTTCCAGCCCAACGTTTCGAGCTGGGCCAGGAAGGGTTTTCGACGTGCAGGTATTCGGACATGGATCAGCAGATTGCCAAGTCCTGGCGATGGACTCTAGGTTTTAGACTGAGAGTTTAAGCTGGAGCCAATAACTGCCCCGTCTTTGCAGTCAAGCGATCCAGGGCGATGCCTATCGCCCTGTCATCGAACAAACGGCTCTTGCGTTCAGCGGCATCCTCCGGCCAGTGGTGCAAACCCTCGCGAACAGCCGGTACCGTGGGCTTCACACCTTCTCTACTCAATAGCCAATCCACGGTGGCCAACAGTTCCATGCCGAACGGCGACTCGAAGCCATCGATCAAGGCGGCGGTGAATTCCAGCGCCTGTTCATGGGCCCTGGCCTCGGTCTTGATATAAGACTGCACCAGGACCTTGCGCTCATCGTCGAACCAGATCACATCCAGCGGGTTGGTGTCGCTGATGCGCTTGTCGCTATGCAGATAGCTTCCGTCCAGGTTGTTGAGCAGATGGGCCAGGCGGCGGGCGTAAGGTCCATACTTATGCGCCACGAATTGCAGGTCGAGCGGATTGTCCTGTGGAGAAAAACGCTCGATGGCGCGTTCCAGGAACCAGGCCAGCTTCTGGATTTCCAGCAAGCTGCATTCCATGCCCAGCACCCAATAGCGGCGCACCAGTTCGGCAATGAGCGCACGTGCCGGGGTCAGCTTCTCCACCCCGGCACGCTTGGCCACATTCTGATATTCCTGGGTGGGCTCGAACACCACAATCTCGGTATTCGGCAAATTGTCCAGCGCGCTTTCGATCTGCCCGCGCACGCTTGTCCATTCCAGGCCGCCGTTCCCCGCACCCAAAGGGGGAATGGCAACGGACTTGACTTGTTTCTCGATAAGGAAACGGCGCAAATCCTGCAAACCTTCCGCCACCCAGGCTATGCGCGAAGGCGCTTTCCAATGCTGCTTGGTGGGAAAATTCACGATCCAGCGTGGCCCGTCGAGTTCATTCACCTCCGTGACGAACATCTTGCCGGTCTGCACGTCCCCGGCTTTGCAGGCCGCGGAATAAAGGCGAAAATTATCGGGAAAGCGCTCCTTGAACATCAACGCAATACCCTTGCCCATCACGCCGACCGTGTTCACCGTGTTGACCAGCGCCTCGGCTTGAGTCTCCAGCAAATTGCCTTTTGCAAACGTAATCATCAGAAATACCACTCCCTGCGGGCATAAACAGATAGCTTCAGGCCCCTCGACTGGATCTGCTGCTCAACCTCCCGTTTCAATGTTTCCGTGTAGCACACAATGCCGAGAATACCCTGAATCGGCAAATGATGAAAGATCAGCGCTTCAGCCTGATAGCGTTCCATTTTCCTGGGATCGTCCGGGTCGCGCTTGAAATCGCGGCGCTGCAAAATCCCCCAGTCGATCTCGACCAATCGCGCCAGATCGCTGTAATAGTTGGTCCAATCGGGATAAGCGTGCGCATTGGTAAAAAGAAAAGGCAAGCTCATGGATTTCACATGATGCAGGCTGGATACCAGGATAAGAATTTCTTCGTTGCGGCGCTGCATTACTCCCCGGCCAGAATGAATATTCTTCATCATTACCGAAAATGGCGTGAAGTAAAACGGCACGTAATCTGGCAATGTGCCTCCTGGCGAAATAGGCACTACTCGATGGCGCCGCTTATCGATCAGCTCGGGATTACCGACGCTCACGTAGCGGGGCGGCAGCTTGTCGGAGTTGGCGCAATGCAGTCCGTTATCAAGAATCAATCCAAGGTTGTCGCGGTGAACGATGCGCCAGATGAGTGCCTTTTTGGCATTGAGACTTGTATAAATCACTTTAGGAGCATCCTGCTAAACATCAACCCCTAATCTGAAGGTAAAGGTTTATGGTTCATGGGAATTTCACTACCCGTGTTTGGGTTCTGCGTTTTTGAAAAGATCAGGCACTTGCATCGGCTCCGGCTGCAGGCCAGCATGCTTGGCTAAGGCTGCGGCTTCGTCTTGCCTATAAATTTTTACCGGAAACGCCGCGACATTGTTAGCCAACAGCCAGAAAGTACGTGTCACCCCATCCGTAAACC
>JBOIFK010000228.1:0-4974 GCA_050741585.1 Nitrosospira sp. | reverse complement strand
ACTTTGCCGTACGCGTCACGTTTTGGCTGCCATTTGAGCACCGCCGGACCAGGCGCGATTTCCCGGTGCGCAGTTTGGGCCCACCCAGATCCATCAGGATGCGGCAGCGGCGTCCTGTTTCACGGCGCGCACGCTTGATTTGCCTGATCATGCGCGTCCAGACCGCAGCGTCGTCATGCGCGCAATTGATACGGGCACAGTCCATCCCCTGCAGGAGCATTTCCTTGATTAACGAATAGTCATCCGCGGCTTCGCTCTGCAATGTGACCAGGACACGCACATGCCTGTGCGGTGGAGCTTTTCCGAGCAGGTTGTTGGTGTTGGTTTCCAGCAATACCGGGCCGGCCGCTGAAGAATCAATGAGGGAAGGGGTCGCCTGCTGCGGCTGCTTTCCCAGCGCGTACCGCAGTAGAGTAATTATCGCATTCAGGTTGCTCAGGACATGCGACTCCGCACGCCCCATGGAAGATAGTCCGGCCGCTGCAAGCTTCGCCTGCAGAGGGCGGGCATCGCGCCGCCGCAAACCGAGATAGTGAATCAGGTTGGCTGCACTGGCCCGATGGCGCGCATCCACCTTTTGCAATATTTCAGTGGACTCGCTTTCCATTATTGTCAATTCCTGGCGTAGTGCGGTCAGTTCCTGCAATAAGTCGGCATAAGCATTTTTCTTCCCCCGTCCGTGCAGGGAGGTTTTAATGCTTCTGGGAGACGGATTCATGATGATCGTGGTCATCCATAATTAACGTAACCTTGACATTATATTGTGACGAGTATGTGACAAATGACAACGGTCGCAGAAAAGCCTTGCTTTTTTCTTATTATTAATTATAATAAGAATCATTATCATTTTTATTACAGAAATGACGATGCGTTCTATGTGCCGTCTGCGTCACGCAGATACCACTATTACAAGATAGCGCAAAGTTGTCATATATTGAAATGAAACATTTCAATATGCTGAAAACCACCTGAAGTGGTGAAGACGAAGCCGAATCAAATTTATCCGTTGCCGCTGGGTTCTCCTACTCCAGCGGCCTTTCAGCCAGCCAGCCCGTTCCGGGTAAGCCAGCCAATTTTTTTTCGAATCAAGCATCAAGCCACCCCACACTTACCGTATAGATCTCAATGCTGGGTTACAGAAAAAAAGAACCTCCCGCGGGAGGTTGCTTGATTTCCTTGGAAGCCTGGTTTTTTTGAGACAAACACTCAGGCGTTTCTGTTTACACTCCGGCGTCGTATGATCGCACCCATCAATCCTAGCCCGGCGAGCAGCATGGCATAGGATTCGGGCTCAGGCACCGGACTGACGCCTCGTGCGGAGAGGTCGAAGTTAACACCGAGTGAGCCGTGACCGGCGCCGCTGGCCACAATACCGAATACCAGGTTTCCGGATTGTGACTCCGGAGACGGATCCCAATAGTAATTATTTAATGAAAACGAAGCGTTGGAATGAGAGCTGGAGTCCCCGTTGTCTGCATAGCTGCTGAAGCTTGCGTGTCCGCTGACTGAGGCATGGTCATAGTTGTAACAATAATAGCAGGACGACTCGCCGGTCAGGGTAATGGAGTAAGGGACGGTTACAGTCAGTACGCCGGGGCCATCGAAAGAAAAATTTACCGTTCGATTTCCCGAAGCGCTGGTAGAACCGTTTTCCATCGAAATCGCGCTTCCTGAAAAATCCAATGGGGAACCAATCGCATTGGCATACGTAGTCCCTGCGTCGGCATTGGTCTCGGCAGTGGCTGACCAGTTGTTAACAGACTTCGAATTGCTCTCGTTGAGTCCGGGAGACGATGCGTACGAGCTTAGCGACGTATTCTGACCGGAAAACACGACTGTAGGCACTGTATCGTTAACACCTGTCACCGATAGCTCGAGCTGGCTCCAGTCAATGGTGGCCGTCGCCGTGTCGGTGGGCATCGCATCGGCAGCTAACGAAGATTGGCTCAAGCCAGCTCCAATTGAGCAAGCCATCACCAGAAACCCGCGTTTGATCAGGCAGTTCATATATACCTCCTAAATTGAAGAGAAATCCGTGGTTATTCCCAGTTTCAGCGAAATCGCTGAATTCAAAATATAGGGGGCATTCTTTCGATTTTCGGTTCATCATCGAACAGACAGAAAAGAATAACCGACACGGGACACTCGGCGTGCGATTGATCCTATTCTTTTATTTGAGGGATTTCGTCAATGCCTGGAACGTTTCCGGAATTCCGGGAGTTGTCAGGGCAAAGACAGTGGACCCAAGACGGCGCGCGAGATGCGGTGCCTGGATCCGGATTCAGAATATTCTGTTACCCCAGTTTCTGATCGGTGCGCATAGAAGGTATCGGCGCGCGATACCGGACTTCCGACGATCGCTATCGTAATTTTATCGCATATAGCGGCAGTTTTTATAGGTTGGCTGCCGGGAGTCGCTCAACAACATCGTGTGACCTTGCCGTTGCTCCCGTACCGTGCCTCCTGGCGCTCCCGGAAAAATTCCTGGTAGGACATGATCGGCCGGTCGGGATGCGCATCTTTCATGTGTGTAACATAAGTGCTGTATTGGGGCACGCCCACCATCAACCGCAGGCTTTGACCGATGTAGCCTGCGGTTCTCGCGATCCTGATAATTTTATTCAGCATATCCTGATCCTCACGTTCCAGGCGCCGCTTCGGGCGGCAATAATTCAAATGGGGCCTCTTTGGCGGTGGGGTTACCCGTGCCGCGTGCACGCAATACCGTTCTGACACCGAATATCAGCATGCTGACCAATACCAGCATGAACAGACCTGTCAGCGAGGTATTCACGTAATCGTTAAAGATCACCTGCTGCATTTGGCCGAGCGATTTGGCAGGTGCCAGGGGCGTGCCGTCCGCCAGCGCCTCTTTGTAGGTATTGGCATGCGCCAGAAAGCCGATACGTGGATTGGCGTCGAAAATCTTCTGCCAGGCGGCTGTCAGCGTGCAAACCAGGACCCATGTGGCCGGTGCGACCGTGACCCATGCAAAACGGTCACGCTTCATCTTGAACAGTACGCACGTGCAGAGAATCAGCGCAATGCCGGCCAGCATCTGATTTGCGATGCCGAACAATGGCCACAAGGTATTGATCCCCCCCAGTGGATCAATCACCCCCTGGTACAGAAAATAGCCCCAGCCTGCGACGCAAACAGCGGTTGCGATGAGGCTGGCGATCATCGAATCGGTGCGTTTCATGGAAGGGATAAATGTGCCAAGCAAATCCTGCAACATGAAGCGTCCGGCACGCGTGCCCGCGTCGACCGCCGTCAAAATGAAAAGCGCCTCAAACAGAATGGCGAAGTGGTACCAGAAAGCCATCATTGCCTGCCCGCCAACCACGTCCGACAGGATCTGCGCCATGCCCACCGCCAGCGTCGGCGCGCCGCCGGTGCGGGAAATGATCGTGTGCTCCCCGACATCCCGTGCGGTCTGCGTGATCATCTCCGGCGTGACATAAAAGCCCCACTGCGATATGGCTTGCGTGGCCGATTCCGCCGTGCTGCCAATGATTGCGGCCGGGCTGTTCATGGCGAAGTACACGCCTGGCTCGATGGTCGACGCCGCAACCAGCGCCATGATCGCGACAAAGGATTCCATCAGCATTGCGCCATAGCCGATGAAACGCGCGTCGCTTTCGTTCCTGATCATTTTAGGTGTCGTGCCGGACGATATGAGTGAATGAAAACCGGATACCGCGCCACAGGCGATGGTGATGAACAGGAACGGGAACAGGCTGCCCGACCAGACCGGCCCGGAACCATCCACAAACTGCGTAAATGCCGGCATTTTGAGTTCCGGCGAAATGAATATGACGCCGATCGCCAGACCGACAATGGTGCCGATCTTGAGAAAAGTGGACAAGTAATCGCGCGGCGCCAGCAACAGCCAGATCGGCAGCACCGAAGCGATAAAGCCATAGGCGATCAGCATCCAGGTCAGTTGCTCGCCCGTCAGGGTGAACAAGGTGGCGAGCGCGGGGATTTCCTGGACATACTGTCCTGCGACGATTGACGCCATCAGCAGGACAAAGCCGATCAGCGAGACTTCGCCAATCGCACCCGGCCGTATAAAGCGTGCGTAAACCCCCATGAACAAGGCGATCGGAATGGTAGCGGCCACCGTGAATGTGCCCCAGGGTGATTCCGCCAGCGCCTTGACCACAATCAGCGCCAATACCGCCAGCAGGATCAGCATGATGAAGAATGTGCCGAACAGCGCGATCATGCCGGGGATTTGTCCCAGTTCGGATTTGATCAGGTCGCCCAGCGAACGGCCATCTCGTCGCGTGGAAATAAATAACACAATGAAATCCTGCACCGCGCCGGCGAACACGACGCCGGCCAGCAGCCACAGCATGCCCGGCATATAGCCCATTTGCGCCGCCAGTATCGGGCCGACGAGGGGACCGGCCCCGGCAATTGCGGCAAAATGATGTCCGAACAGGACGTATTTGTTGGTCGGCACATAATCCAGGCCATCATTGAATTTGTAAGCGGGTGTCATGCGTGTCGGATCCACTCTCAGCACCCGGCGGGAAATCAATTGGCTGTAAAAGCGATAAGCGATTGTGTAGACGCAAACAGTAGCGATTACAATCCAGATGGCGCCGATCGATTCACCCAGATGCAATGCGATGAATGCGAATGCGAAGGCGCCGGCTGCCGCGAGTGCGAACCAGCCAAGTTTGTAGATCAGATAACTCATTATTTCTCCGATGTGAAAACGATATTGCAATGAATCTGAAAACCGTCCCGGTGCATTCGGAGTGAATGGCTAGCGGAACGGACGGCTCAGGAACGGAGATCCGGAAAGCCCGAAACGCCAGGGCGCATCTTTCGCTTTGGAAATGCCGATGCGCGGACCCGTCAAGATAAAATTCTGTTCCGTGCGGGCAAAGGGTATGAGCTGAAAAGGCGGCGAGTCGATCTGCATGCCACTGTGTTCATCCGTAATGCCGAGCGCTTGAC
>JBOIFK010000227.1:0-4365 GCA_050741585.1 Nitrosospira sp. | reverse complement strand
GCACTACAATGTCCCGGCGAGCCAGGCGAAAAATAACACAAAATCCAAAAAATAGTCCTTTACAAATGTGAAGAATGTGTATAATAAACGTCAAGAATTTGTGAAGTATTGAAGTAAGTTTACTTCTCGAAGAAGTTTGGTTATCAGGTCGCATGGCTTCGTATTTTTCGGATGTCACATGAAAGATAGTGCAATCAAAGTGTTCATGCTCATAGGCGTATTGTTCGTCGCATTTCCCGTTTCCGCAAAGGAAGCAGCCCCCAAAGCTTCGCCAAAGATAGATATCCCATGTATACAGAATGCTATCGAGGAACGCGATGGTTCATTGGTGAATATGATTGATGTCTGGTCATCATCAACCAAAAATGCACTGGAAGCACGACGCGGCGCGTTAAAGGACAGCTGGGATATTGCCGAGTATAAAGATCGGCGGTTTGTCCAGAGAAAGGCATGGAGCGACTATGGCAAGATTCTGCGTAGCGCCAACACTGAGAAAACGAAGGCACGCACCCGTATATGGAGAAAGTTCGAAAACGACCGGCAGGAATGTGAGGGAGCCTATTCTCCCGAAATGAAAACGGGCAGTACTTACGACGCAAACCTCTAGAGGCGGAATGCACCTCCAACGGGGACATGCCTGGAGCGATGCAATATAGCTGGATGACTTGAAACACGAAATGCCAGGAACTTAGCAGTTAAAAGTAGGGAAAAAATGTTAGGGGAATTGCGCTGAATGTCATGCATCCAACATAAGCTGAACGGTGTAGCAGTCCAATCGGCATAGCGGGGAAGCAGGGTATTAAAGCGCGACTCTTATCCTAATTGCAGTATGACTGAATGATCAGTTTTACATGGGTGTCCGGTAACAGACAAAATTCCGGATTTTTTCAACTTTTTAATGTTCATCTAAAATCATGCTAAAAACATCGACCAACACATTTCTTTATTTCGCATACGGTGCAAACATGTTGTCACGCAGAATTCAAGACGCAGCGCCGTCTGCGGTCGCGATAGATATTGGTTTCGTTCAGGGCCATACATTCACCTTTGGAAAAGTGACTCGCCATAGCTCTGGAGAATGCGATATCGAAGCAACAGGCAACCAGAAAAACCGGGTTTATGGCGTCCTTTACAAGATAAACGTAAAGGATAAGCCGGACCTTGACGAGGCGGAAGGCCTTGGAACATTTGATGAAGCGAATATCCAGGTCGTAACTTCAACCGGTAACTACGCCGCAGCGACGTACGTAGCACGGTATAAAGAGGCTGCGACGTTTCGTCCATACCAGTGGTATAAAGCGCTCGTTATAGCTGGAGCGGTCGAGCACGGTCTGCCGAACGAGTATGTGGAATGGCTGCGAACGTTCGAAGCGCAGGCAGACTCACACGACGTTCGCCGTGCCGAGAGCGAAGAGCGGTTATTCGGCAACATACCCCAGTTTAACCAGGGTGTGCAGCAGGCGCTTGCCAGAGAGGCGTAAAAGGCGCTGCGTTTCCGCCTGACTGGGGCAGAGAATGACCGGTAGCGAGGCACTTTACTGCTTGCCTGCCCGGACTTGAAGAATCCCGCTTCATACTTCAACTCCGGCAGGTTGCCAACTTGTGATAAAAATTGAAGCGCCGCCGACTGATTTTGCCTTTTTGAACTGCTTGTGCAATGGCACAGCCAGGTTCAGTGGCGTGGCGACAATTGTTGAATCTGCATTGCCCGATATAGGGATGAAATTCAATGAATCCCCACGCCAATTTCTCCCCATCAATATAATGCAGGCCGAATTCCTGCATGCCGGGGGAATCGATGATGCGGCTGTTTTCGTCGAGATGATAGAGTCGCGCGTGCGTCGTGGTATGACGTCCGGTATCGAGGGCGATGGAAATCCCGGCAGTGACGCGTTTTGCAGCCGGGACAAGGGCGTTGATCAGGGTGGATTTACCCATGCCTGACTGGCCTACCAGCACGCTGAGATGGCCTTGTAGATAAGGCAGAAGTTGCGTGGCATCGGACTTGGCGCTGATTTCCAATAGGGGATAGCCAAGCTCCCGGTAGAGTGCAAGGGAAGCGGCAGCAGCGCGTGTCGATTCGGCAAGATCAGCCTTGTTAAGTATGATCAGCACCTTGATGCGCTGATTCTCGGCAGCGGCAAGGCAGCGGTTTATTAATTCCTCGCTAAAGCTGGGTACCGCTGCCACCACGATGACCATCTGGGTGACATTGGCGGCAATCAGTTTCTCGCGATAAACGTCGCTGCGATACAGTATCGCGCTACGCGGCAGAATGGCTTCTATGACCCCCTGTCCCGATGTAGTGAGCTGGATTTCCACCTGATCGCCGCACGCCGCACCCCCTTTCTTCCCGCGCATTACACAAGAAAGCCCTGCATCACTTGCAGTTTTGACAAGAAAATGCCTACCGAATGCGGCGACTATTTGCCCAGAAATCGTCGACGAGGGAGGAAGAGTTGAGCTCAAATCTGAAACAGGGTATCTATTTTTGCCGCACAAATAAAATCGTTCTCGGACAGGCCGTTGACGGCATGAGTGGTGTATTCCACGCGGCACTTATTATAGCCAACGGTAATGTCCGGATGATGGTCTTCACGATGCGAAATCCACGCGACCGCGTTGACGAAAGCCATCGTCTGATAATAGTTGCCGAAATTGTAAACTTTCCCGATGAGCTTGCCGGAAAACGCCCATCCTTCAAGCTGCTGCATCAGTACCGTAACTTCGGTGGGAGAAAGCGGCGGCATGCCGCCTTCGCAGGGCCGACATCGTTTGGTTGCAAGATCATTGACGGTAGTGTTCATACGTGCTCCTGATCGTTTGTGGTTGACAAATTGGTTGGTATCCAGACAAAGTTAATTATGCGCCAGGTTTTGTAGCCGCGCTATCCTCATCGCGGCGGGCGGATGAGAATCGTAAAATGCCGAATGCAAGGGGTCTGGGGTGAGCGTAGCAGCATTGTCCTGATAAAGTTTAACCAAGGCTCGCATGAGATCGGTCGCCGAGGCGTTGTGTGCGGCATACTCGTCGGCTTCAAATTCATGCTTACGTGAGTACAGGCTCGACAGCGGTTGGAATAGGAAGGTAAACGCAGGCATTACCAGGAAAAACAGCAGAAGCGCCACGGCGGTTGACGGTACGGATGCAACGGAAACGCCCAACCCCTGATAAAACCAGCCCTGCTGCATCAAATAGCCCAGCAACCATAAGAATATCAAGCTCATGGCAAAACTCCAGACGATGCGTTTGATCACATGATGGCGCTTGAAATGCCCCAATTCGTGCGCCAGCACTGCCTCAATTTCGGATGTATCCAGGCGGGAAAGCAAAGTATCGAAAAACACAATCCGCTTGGTCTTGCCGAAACCGGTGAAATAAGCATTCCCGTGATTGCTGCGGCGCGAACCATCCATAACGAAAAGACCGCTGGATTTAAAGCCGCATTTCCGCATCAGTTGTTCAATGCGCGTTCTGAGCGCAGTATCTTCAAGCGGAGTGAATTTATTGAATAGCGGCGCAATCCACGTGGGGTAAATGGCCAGAACCACCAAGTTAAAGCCCATCCACGCGAGCCAGGCGTAAAACCACCAGTTTGCACCCATTTTTGCCATCAGCCATAAAACACCTAATAAAAGCGGTATGCCGAATAGCATTCCTAATGCGGTTCGTTTGATCAGATCGACCAGAAACATCCGCGACGTCATTTTGTTGAAACCGAATTGTTGCTCGATAATAAAGGTTCGGTAATAGCTAATGGGAATTTCCGCTGCACCCATCAGGAGCATGGCGCTCAGGATGAGCGCCATGCCATTGGCGATGGGATCGTTCAACCAGTCCGACCAGAAAGCAGCCAGGACATTCAGGCCGCCTCCCAGGGTAAATATCAACAGAAGCGCTGTTTCCAGCGATATGCTGGCATAACCCAGACGCGTTTTTGCGCAAGTGTAATCCGCAGCTTTCTGATGTGCCTCAAGATTGATCTGGGAAGAGAAATTCTCAGGCACGCGGTCGCGATGGGAACGGACATGGTGGATGTGCCGCGTTGCCAGCCACATCCGCGCACAAAAGCTGATCAGCAGAGCGACGAGAAAAACAGTGGTAAAAGTTTGCATAATCCCTATGGAAATGGTCAGTTAGCCGACATCATCAGCCGCAACGTTGGCCGCAACGGCAAATGTGCCAGAAGGTGACGGCACACCATCGATATGACACAATTACGCATTAAGAATTCAGAAAGGCGATTCAACCATGACACAGGATAATAATAAACTTATCTGGATAGATATGGAAATGAGCGGACTGAACCCCGAAAGTGACCGTATCATTGAGGTCGCCTTGGTAGTGACTGATTCTCAATTAAAC
>JBOIFK010000226.1:0-5700 GCA_050741585.1 Nitrosospira sp. | reverse complement strand
GTATAAAACAGGATACGTTCGGTGGTCGTGGTCTTACCGGCATCTATATGCGCCATTACGCCAATATTCCGGTAACGTTCGATGGGTGTTTTTCTTGCCACAGTATCTAAACCTTAATATTTGAATTCACCAGGACGCATAAAAAAAGCGTCGATGATAAGGAGAACGAGTCTTCAACCGGAGCGGTATCGTCAGGAACAACTCCGGGTCAAACCATCTTTACCGCTGTCCCGCTGTACTTAACGGCTAATCGCGATTAGAACCGATAATGGGCAAATGCCTTATTGGCTTCCGCCATGCGATGAATTTCCTCACGCTTCTTGACTGCGCCGCCACGACCTTCGGCCGCTTCCGCCAACTCCCCGGCAAGACGCGCACCCATTGACTTCTCGGCCCGTTTACGCGCAGCATCGCGCAGCCAGCGCATCGCCAGCGCATTCCGTCGAATCGACCGCACCTCTACCGGAACCTGATAGTTGGCTCCGCCGACACGGCGGCTTTTTACTTCCACCATCGGACGAACATTCGATAGCGCCTGCGTGAACACCTCCACCGGATCCTTGCCGGTTTTCTTCTGAATCTGATCCATGGCGCCGTAAATGATCCGCTCTGCTACGGACTTCTTTCCACGCGTCATCAATACGTTGACGAATTTCGCCACCTCCGTGCTGTGATACTTTGGATCCGGCAAAATCTCGCGTTTTGGAACTTCTCTCCGTCTTGGCATTTCTGAACCTCGGTGTTTAATTATCCAGCTTAGGTGAGTGAATGCTCGTTTCTAATTTATTCGGCATTAAGCGCTCAAACCGCTCTTAAGCTGCTTTCGGCTTTTTCGCACCGTATTTGGAACGGCTTTGCTTGCGATCTTTTACTCCCGCGGTATCCAGGCTGCCGCGTACTGTGTGGTAGCGAACTCCCGGCAAATCTTTAACACGGCCGCCACGAATTAACACTACGGAGTGTTCCTGCAGATTATGCCCTTCTCCGCCAATGTAGCTGGAGACTTCAAAACCATTGGTCAGGCGAACCCGCGCCACTTTGCGCAAGGCCGAATTCGGCTTTTTTGGCGTAGTGGTATAAACCCGGGTGCAAACTCCCCGTTTTTGAGGGCTATTTCCCAGCGCCGGAACCTTGCTCTTCACGCGCCTTGCCGCACGAGGCTTACGTACTAACTGACTGATTGTCGGCATTTTATTTCCTCGAAAACCGGGATGGCAACATGGTTGCCCCGCCGTCCATATGAATTTTGGGATTCCGCCGTGCCAAGTACTTACTCCCAAGGGGCGGCTAAAAAGACTGCGAATTCTATGGGGTTTATCCTGCCATGTCAAGCTACAGTCTCTTTAAATACGGGCATCAAGAAGCCACGCCCCGGAACCTCGGAATGATGATCTTCCACTTTTGATCATCCCATGAAAGAACGGGACAATGACAACCAATGGGCCCCCGAATTACCCAGCACAAGCAACGCCACACAACCTTCCCACACGAGATAAAAACGCTATTCCCAGCATCTATGGTCAGATGCAGATAAGCTTGGCGCGGCGCATATGGGGCAAGCAGGCCGATCGCCAGAGAATGGAATTCCAACGCGGCGCGGACGGAGTCGTATTGCTCCAATTATTTTGTCCAACCTGGCGCGCCGCATTGAGGCAGCGATGGCCGCTAGTGGTGTGCTTCGCAATTGGTTGGACGAATAAAAGCGATGGATTTTTGTGTCAGGCCAGGCGCAAACCACGACGATAGTCGAATCCATCGCGAGGATTTGCAACAATGCATGACGCGAAAAGCCGCGTTTTTAGGTTCAATCAATTGCGAAGCACATTACTACACTAGGTGGTAGCCACGCGGCCCCCCTCGCGGCGCTTCGCGGTAAGCGCGTGACTACCTAGCCTCTTCAGCACTTCCCAAGCCGGCCCGGGAAATTTGTGCAGCTTCACCAACACGTCCTCAAGCGCATCCAGAAACCAATCCACGTCCGTTTCATTGATATTCAAGGGCGGCAGGATTTTGACGATGGGCATAGCATGACCGGCGACCTGGGTGAGAATGTGATGGTCGTCCAGCAGTGGAAGAACAATGGCCTGGGCGAAGAGATTTTCATCCATTTTGTTAACCATGCTCCAAGCTGCTTTTAACGAGATCGATTCCGGCTGACCGAACTCAACAGCGATCATCAGACCCCGCTGACGCACTCCCTTCAGGAATTCGAAACGCGGGACCATTGCTTCAATACCGTTGCGAAAACGCGCGCCGAGCTCATTGGCACGCTCGGCGAGATTTTCGTCGTCAAGGACACTGAGCGACGCTAGCCCCGCCGCCATCGCCATGTTGCCCATACCGAAAGTGGAAGCATGAACGATAGCACGGTGCATCGTATCGTAGACACTGTCGTAAACCGCCCGGCGAGTAATCGTCGCGCCAACGGGAATGTAACCGCCGGAAAGTGCTTTAGAGAGACAAATGATATCGGGCCGCAGGCTCTCGATCCACTGGCTCGCCAGGAAGCGTCCTGAACGGCCCATGCCGGATTGCACCTCGTCGCAGATCATCAGGGTGCCGTATTTCCGGCAGAGATCCTGTGCGCCGAGGAGATACTCGTCACTGGCAATATTGACACCCTTGCCTTGAATTGGCTCGACAACGAAGGCAGCCACATCACCCAGGGAAAGACGCGCCTCAAGGCTGGAGAGATCACCTAGCTTCACTTCTGAACTGCCTGGCAGCATCGGCTCAAAACCTCTGCGAAAGCTTGCCTCCCCATTCAATGAGAGCGCTCCCATAGTCAGGCCGTGGAATGCTTTCGCAAGATGAGCGGTGCAAGGCCGTCCGGTATATGCACGCGCAAACTTGATTGCCGCTTCGATGGCTTCGGTTCCCGAATTGCTGAAGTAAACCGTATCCAGACCCGGCGGCATGCGTTTTACGAGTTCACGCGCCAAAGCGGCGGCGAGCGGAGGAGCATCGAAGCCGACCCATCCGGGAAAATCGGAATCCAGTACTTGCTGCAATGCTCCGCGAATGGCTGGATGGCGACGACCGAAATTGAAGACGCCCCAGTTGGTCAGGAAATCCAGATAGCGCGTGCCAGCATCGTCCCAAAGGTAGGCGCCCTCGCCGCGCACCCACGAGCGATTGAATCCGAGTGTACGCAATACCTTGACGAAGACCGGATTTACATGGTCTTCAAATAGCTCGAAATTCCTGCCGCGGGTCTCGGCAAATATGGCATTAATATCAATCGGCATAATTCAGACCTTCGATTCCTGTTTTAACCTAAATCCGGCAATTGGACAGGACAATAATCTGGACTGCCGATCTGAGTTTAACCCTGGCTGGCGCTGTTGCCGCACGATCAATGATGCGACTGGATTGATCGGAAGAAATTTGTTTCATGAATGGTGAGCTGCCTTTGAACCAGCATAACATTATTATTCATCCTCAAATATGAGCTACCGGGCTTACTGCCCCCATATCCCCATGGGCCCATGGGCCCATATGTCGGGCACATGGGGATTACCAAGTCATGTCATGACGACTTCAACGTTGACTGGCGAAACAGTGTACCTGGCCCTTCCACTGGCTCCAGCAGGATGGCTGGATCAGAGTTCTTTCAGATCGGCAATAGAATGATATATTCGATGCCAGGGATAAGAGCACTTCCACATGACCAGTGGCTGATTCAATCTCGATCAGATCTTAGACAGTATATCCCCTGTCTCGCATCTCCCCCGTATCTTCTTCGCCAAAACCATGACTTTCACCAGTGTTTAACAACTGCCGCTGTTTCTTGCGGGTATTGTGAAAGGCCAGACCGGTACCCGCTGGAATCAGCCGGCCAACAATAACGTTTTCCTTAAGGCCGCGGAGGTCATCCTTCTTGCCCATAATCGCTGCTTCGGTCAGCACGCGCGTGGTTTCCTGGAAGGAAGCCGCGGAAATAAACGAATCTGTGGAAAGCGACGCCTTGGTGATGCCCAGCAGCATGAATTCGTATGCGGCCATTTTCTCATCCTCTGTCACTACCCGTTCGTTTTCCGCCAACAGGTCGGCGCGCTCAACCTGCTCACCCGGAATAAAGCGCGTATTACCGGCATCAACGATCTGCACCCGGCGCAACATCTGACGCACGATCACTTCAATGTGTTTGTCATTGATCTTGACCCCTTGCAAGCGATACACATCCTGGACCTCGTCAGTGATGTAACGTGCCAGCGCTTCCACCCCCAACAGGCGGAGTATATCGTGCGGATCAGCAGGACCGTCGACGATACTCTCTCCTTTATTCACCACCTGGCCATCATGGGCCGTGACGTGCTTGTCCTTGGGAATCAAATACTCATGTGAAACGCCGTCCAGATCGGTAATAACCAGGCGTTGTTTTCCTTTGGTATCTTTGCCAAAGGATACGATACCCGTCACCTCCGCAAGCACGCCAGCATCCTTGGGGGAACGGGCTTCAAACAATTCCGCCACACGGGGCAGGCCCCCGGTAATGTCTCGGGTTTTCGAACTTTCCTGAGGAATACGGGCCAGCACTTCACCAACGCTGACCTGTTGTCCGTCCCGCACGGTAATCACGGAGCCGATCTGAAATGTGATATTGACAGATAAAGTGCCGCCGGCAAGCCTCACTTCCTTGTCATCTTCGTCCAGAAGCTTGACCAATGGACGCAAGCCTTTAGTCTGCGCCACGCCGCGCCGTTTCGGATCGATTACGACGAGCGTGGACAAGCCGGTTACTTCGTCTATCTGTTTAGCCACCGTCACGCCTTCTTCAACGTTTTCAAAGCGAACTCTGCCGGCGTATTCAGTGATGATGGGGCGAGTATGTGGATCCCATGCCGCTAATATCTGTCCTGCCTTTACGACTTCGCCGTCACGAATCAACAATGTTGCTCCATAAGGCGCTTTATGACGTTCACGCTCACGACCGTTATCATCATGGATCACCACTTCGCCGCTCCGTGAAATTGCAATCAATTCATGGCGGGAATTGGTTACATAACGCATGGCCGGCGAATAACGCACAATACCATTGGACTTGCTCTCCACCTGACTGGCTACCGCAGTTCTGGAAGCAGCCCCGCCGATATGGAATGTACGCATGGTCAGCTGGGTGCCAGGTTCGCCTATCGATTGCGCGGCAATCACACCCACTGCTTCACCAACGTTTACCGGCGTGCCCCGTCCCAAGTCACGTCCGTAGCATTTGGCACACAGACCATAACGAGTCTCACAAGTCAGTGGCGTGCGCACTTTCACTTCGTCTATACCAAGGGACTCGATCGTATCCACCGCGTTTTCATCCAACAGGATGCCAGCCGGATAAATCACCGCCTGATGCTCCGGATTGACGACATCGTTCGCCACGACTCGTCCAAGTATCCGTTCACGCAGCGCTTCAATGACTTCACCGCCTTCGATCAGCGCCTTCATGACAACGCCGTTGCTGGTGCCGCAGTCGTCCTGGGTCACCACGAGATCCTGGGTCACATCCACCAGACGGCGGGTAAGATAGCCGGAGTTTGCGGTCTTGAGTGCAGTATCGGCCAGGCCTTTGCGCGCGCCATGCGTGGAAATAAAATACTGCAGCACATTCAATCCCTCGCGGAAATTTGCTGTAATGGGTGTCTCGATGATTGAACCATCGGGCTTGGCCATTAAGCCGCGCATGCCGGCCAGCTGACGAATCTGGGC
>JBOIFK010000225.1:0-4977 GCA_050741585.1 Nitrosospira sp. | reverse complement strand
CCACGGCAAGACCAATCAAGATGAACAGCAGAATTGGAAAATAATTTTCAAGCATCGGGTAATAAAAAAATAAAGGGATGAGCAGCCTGATTCCAGCCCTATCCCATAGATTGGTGCCGACGGCGAGACTCGAACTCGCATAGCTTTCGCCACCGCCCCCTCAAGACGGCGTGTCTACCAATTTCACCACGTCGGCGGCTTAACTTGAGTTCTAGTCTGAAGCTTAACTACATTAGAACACAGCTTTAATCAATTGTTCAATTAACGCACAATCAAAATCATTTTGGTATTTCCGTAGCCTTGGAGGCGTCTCCATCCGCAGGAACTGCCGGGGCCGGCTCCACTGGCTTGGTGGATTGGACCGGGATCGCTTTGTCCATAACCCCTCCACTTTCGGTCTTGTGGCTGGAAAGATATGTCAGTCCAAGACTGGTAATGAAAAACACTGCGGCCAGGGCACCGGTTGTCCTGCTCAGAAAATTTGCCGAGCCGCTGGCACCAAATAAGCTTCCCGATGAGCCGCTGCCGAAGGCGGCACCCATATCGGCGCCTTTACCGTGTTGCAGTAAAACCAGGACAATTACACTAATGGCCGACAGTACATGTACTACCCAGATGAGTGTTTCCAACGCCTACTCCAAAATGAGTTATTTTTTTGCCGCGCGGCAAATTGTGACGAATTCATCGGCAACGAGCGAAGCGCCGCCAATCAATCCTCCGTCGATGTCGGCCATGGCAAATAGCTCCTCGGCATTATTTGCCTTGACGCTGCCGCCATAAAGAATTTGCAATCCGGTAGCCACATCGGGACTGTGGGCGGCGATTCTATCGCGAATAAAGGCATGCACCTCCTGAGCCTGCCCGGGCGTAGCAGTTTTACCGGTTCCGATAGCCCATACCGGCTCATAGGCCAAAACCGATTTAACCAGCGCATTGACACCCGCCAATTCGATGACCGCATCCAGCTGCTCCGCCACCACTTGCTCAGTCACCGAGGCCTCGCGCTGATCCAGGGTTTCGCCAACACACAGAATGGGTATCAACCCGGCCACCTGGGCTGCCTTGAACTTGAGCGCCACCATATCGCTATCTTCACCATATAAAGCACGTCGCTCCGAGTGACCGACAATGACGTAGCGACAGCCAAATTCCGTCAACATGGCCGCTGCCACCTCACCTGTGTAGGCACCCTTGTCGTGCTGACTCACATTCTGGGCGCCCCACCGGATACGGCTATCCCGCAGCAGTGTTTGCGCCTGGAAGAGATAAGGATATGGCACACATACCGCAAGCTCGGCTTCCTCCAGCCCTGCCGTTCCTGCGATGATCGCACTCAATAAATCCTGGTTCTGCGCCGTTCCGCCATGCATTTTCCAGTTGCCTGCAACCAGTTTCGAACGCATAGCCATCGCCGCCGCCTTTGTCATGGGAAAGCTGCGAATGTTACCTGTGAATGGATACCGGGTCAATCGGGAGCGGGGGGTATCGGTGCCCTAAGGTACCTAACCAAAACGTCCGGTAATGTAGTCTTCCGTCTGCTTGTTTCTGGGTTTGATGAAAATCGTATCGGTGACATCAAATTCTATCATTTCGCCCAAGTACATATAGGCGGTGTAATCCGACACGCGTGCGGCCTGCTGCATATTATGGGTAACGATGAGAATCGTGACCTTGTCTTTCAGATCGGCGATGAGTTCTTCAATACTGGCAGTGGCGATTGGATCAAGCGCCGAGGTAGGCTCATCAAATAACAGGATTTCCGGATCCGTGGCAAGCGCCCGGGCAATGCACAAACGCTGCTGTTGACCACCGGAAAGGTTGTAGGCAAGCTGGTTCAGGCGATCTTTTACTTCGTCCCACAGCGCCGCGTCGCGCAGGGCCCCTTCCACTTTCTCGTCCAGAACGGCTCGCTGTCTCACGCCCCGCACGCGCAGACCGTAAGCAACGTTTTCATAAATCGATTTTGGAAAAGGATTGGGCTTCTGAAATACCATGCTGACGCGCATTCGCACTTCAATGGGATCCACGCTACGCGAAAGAATATTGACGTTGTCCGGATGAAGAATAATATCGCCCACGTAACGGTTGCCAGGGTAAAGATCGTGCATGCGGTTGAAGCAACGCAGGAAGGTGGATTTTCCACAACCGGAGGGGCCGATGAGCGCAGTGACCTGCTTTTCGTACAGCACCATGTTGATGTTCTTAAGCGCATTGAATGCGCCATAATAAAAACTTAAATCTTTGACTTCGGATTTGTAACGGGATGGCGTGGTGTCCACAGAGGAACTGTCACCTGTGGAAGTTTCTACCATTTGATATTTTTACGCATGCGATAGCGCAAATAAATAGCCAGGCCATTCATGGTGAGTGTCATGACTACCAGGATCAATCCCGCTGCCGCCGCGTTGATTTGAAATTCTTCTTCAGGCCGCGATACCCAGTTGAACATCTGGATTGGCATCACCGTAAATGGAGCCATGAGCCACTCGACAGACAAAAAAGGAAATTCGGCCTTAAACGGAGATGGCGGCAGAAAAGCGATAAAGGTCAGCGCCCCAATCGTAATGATGGGAGCTGTTTCCCCAATCGCACGCGCCAGGCCAATAATAATACCCGTCAAAATACCCGCTGCGGAATAAGGAAGCAGGTGATCAGAAACAGTTTGCCACTTGGTGGCGCCAAGTGCGTAGGAACCCTCGCGAATAACCACTGGAATGGCACGTATGGCCTCGCGCGTCGCAACGATCACGACCGGCAGGATCAGTAATGCCAACGCAAGGCCCGCCGACAATATACTCTGGCCAAATCCCAGTTGATGTACGAACAGGCTCAACGCCAGCAAGCCGTAGATGATCGATGGCACGCCGGCAAGGTTAGTCACATTAATCTCGATGATCTCGGTAATGAGATTCTTCGATGCATATTCTTCCAGATAAATACCTGCCCCGATACCCATCGGCACGGCCGCTACCGCCGTTACCACCATGACCAGCGTGGTGCCCACCCATGCTGACAATATGCCTGCCGACGCTGCGCGGCGCGATGGGAAAGAAGTAAAAAAGTCCCATGACAAACGTGGCATCCCGTCGATAAGCATGTGGGAAAATAATGCCATGAATGTCAGTACCGCAATCATCAGCACAAATACGCCGGTAATCATGAACATCAGATCCCAAAGTTTGTGGCGCGCAATGATGGCACGAATCTCATTCAGGTTTTTATCGTTTCTCATCAATCAGATCCGAGAAAAAGCAATCCAGC
Organism: Nitrosospira sp.; assembly: GCA_050741585.1. Taxonomy (GTDB): domain Bacteria; phylum Pseudomonadota; class Gammaproteobacteria; order Burkholderiales; family Nitrosomonadaceae; genus Nitrosospira. The sequence goes on along the minus strand of JBOIFK010000225.1, from coordinate 1,716 downwards.
ATATTCATCAGAAAACCAGAATTCAGCAGAAAAAACGTGACGGATCAAGTTGTTCACTGGAAACACGCAATCGCATCAGGCTTAACCTGACGCCGGCAGTTGGCCGGAGTGCGCGGTCTTCGGGATGCCGTAGTGAACCATCAAGCGAATGGGGGAAGCGGGAGGAAGTCTTTGTGGATCATGGCGCCGAGTTCAAAATAAGTAAAAAACAAACGGTCAAATGGTTTCTCAATATACTTCACGATAACGTTTGCGCAGAATATGACCAATGATATTGAATACAAGCGTCAATAGCAGCAACGTAAGTCCGGCAGCGAAAATAGTCTGGTAGCCGATGCTGCCATGTGGAAGATCTCCAAGGCTTACCTGTACGATATAGGCGGTAATGGTCGCGGCTGGTTCCATCGGATTCCAGGTAAGATTGGGCTGCATGCCAGCGGCCACCGCCACTACCATGGTTTCTCCCACGGCACGGGAGATACCGAGAATATAGGCAGCGGCAATACCGGAAAAAGCCGCCGGCATCACCACCCGAATGGCGGTCTGGAATCTCGTCGCTCCCATCGCATAGGAACCTTCGCGCAAGTGCATGGGGACCGCACGCATTGCATCTTCCGCCATGGAACTGACATACGGAATAATCATGATACCCATCACCAGCCCGGCGGAGAGCAGACTGAAACCCGGCAATTCAGGGAAAATCTTTTGCAACAGGGGCGTAACGAACAATAACGCGAAGTAACCGTATACGACAGTCGGCACACCACCCAACAACTCAAGGAATGGCTTGGCAACTTCGCGGACGGCAAAAGGTGCAAATTCGGAAAGGTAGATGGCGGTGATGGTACCCATCGGGATTGCTACCGATAGCGCCACGGCGGAGCTTACCACAGTACCGGAAATCAGTGGCAGTATGCCATAGTGCGCGTCATCAAAGAGCGGTGTCCATTGCGTGTCAGTAAGAAAATCCCAAAGGGAAACATGTTCAAAAAATACAAATGATTCCTTCACCAGCATTATCACGATCGCTACGGTGATTGCCACGGAAATAAACGCCATCAGGAAAAGCGTGGCTTCGATAACGCGCTCGCCCAAATGACGACGATAACTATAGCCAAGTCCTCGGGGTCGGCTAACTTCGTCGGGAGGTTGTGCGGTCACGGGCAGATGCATTCCGAAGGGTCGATCTTGCTAAGGTGTTCCTTGAATCGGCCTACATATTACGATGGGTATGTTACAGTCTCGTGACACACATTGGGATGAAGCCGGATGGGCAAAAGGATGGGCCGCCGGATCAATTGGCCCTGTCTGAGAGTGGACGGATGAAAGTCAAATCAAGGAAATGATCGAGCCTCATCCTGACGACCCCTCCGAATCGCCACGATTTGTGACAGCCATTACATGCGATCAGGAAGAACCGCTCCCGGGTTCGGAATAACGGCAGGCTTCAGTCGATAATGAACGCGGAATGATGTGCGAATACCATGCACCATGCCAAATGCCACATCCGATCTGACGGTCGTAGCCATCAGCGTAGAACCGTTGTCAGATCGGTTTACTTATCCTCCTCCTTATCCTTCTCGTCGTCCTCGTCCTCGTCCTCGTCGTCATCTTTCTTTTCGGTCTTGAGGACCATCTTGCCCTGGGTACGGCTGGCATTGAGGTCGGTCTCGGGGGCTTCCTTGTGCACCAGGTTCTGGTGGCAGTCGATGCAGG
>JBOIFK010000224.1:0-1591 GCA_050741585.1 Nitrosospira sp. | reverse complement strand
TCACAATACCATAACTTGCATCGTCACACGTTTACTTCAATGGCTATTTCTCGATCATACCTGCGGCTCTCACAAGACGGAAGTCGAGGAAGTTATCAATAAAAAGGCCACTCAAGTGGCCTTTGAGCTAATCGCCCTAAAAAAATGGCCCGGATTTCCCGGGCCATTTTGCATCGGCGATACTTACTTGTTTCTGAAATAAGGACTTGGAGCGCTGCTGTTTTCAAACGCATGGGTTCGGGCATTTCCCCCGGTATTGCCCCGCGCATTTTCCCGATTATCGTTAAAGGAGCGGCTACGGCTATCATCCCAATTTCCATTAGCGCTGCTGGCACCAACGGCGTGGCGTCCGCTATCGTTTGACCATGTACGGTTACGCTTATGGGCGACGCTGGGTGCACCCCTAGACGTGCTGCCGGCAGCAGGACGCGGCTTGAATCGCGGTTCCAGACCGGGTACCACATGAGAGGCGATCCGCTGTCCTGTAAAACGTTCGATCTTTTTCAGATTAATGCCATCCTTCCCTGAAGCAAACGATACCGCGATTCCCGATGCCCCGGCGCGGCCGGTACGGCCAATGCGATGCACATAGTCTTCGGCGAATTTGGGCAGATCGAAATTGATTACATGGGTAATGCCGACCACGTCGATTCCTCGCGCCGCAACGTCAGTCGCCACCAGCACCCGCAGGCCGCCATGGCGGAGCCTGGTCAGCGTACGCGTACGGTCGCGCTGGTTCATGTCGCCATGCAATGCGGCAGCTTCATGTCCCTGAGCGGCGAGGTTATCCGCCAGCATATCGGCGTCGCGCTTGGTGGCAGTGAAAACAATGGCCTGTTTCAATGCCATGTCGCGCAGCAAATGGTCCAGCAGCCGGTTTTTGTGCGAAAGATCGTCAACATAATGCAGCCGTTGTTCGATGTTATCGAGTCTTGCCTGTTGCGTTGCGATCTGGATGCGCTTGGGTGATTTCAGAAGGCGTGCCGCAACCTTGTCTATTGCGCTGTCCAGGGTGGCAGAGAACAGCAAGGTTTGGCGGGTTGCAGGCGTGGCCGAAGCAATTCTCTCCACGTCATCGATGAAGCCCATGTCGAGCATGCGGTCGGCTTCATCCAGCACCAGCATTTCCAGCCGCGAAAAATCGATGCGCCCGCGCTGAATGTGATCAATCAAACGACCAGGCGTCGCTACAAGAATATCTACCGGCTGCGAGAGCAATTTATTTTGCAGCGGATAAGGCATCCCGCCAAGTATGCTTACCACTTTGACGCGGGACAGATGCTTGCCATATTTGGCGGCGGCTTCAGAGACCTGGAGTGCGAGTTCCCGCGTCGGGGTCAACACCAGTACACGCGGCCCGCGGCTGTGTACCTGGGAGGGCGTGGCAAGGCGGTGCAGCGCCGGCAACATGAATGCAGCGGTTTTGCCGGTGCCAGTCTGCGCCGAGGCCATGATGTCGTGCCCTGCGATCAGTTCGGGAATGGCTTGTGCCTGAACAGGAGTAGGCGTGGTGTAGCCAGAGTCGATAACAGCTTTAAGAATAAGTGGATGCAGATTAAGATTTTCAAAAGACACGTTGTTTTCCTATTAA